>CASDWO010000086.1 GCA_949284575.1 uncultured bacterium | reverse complement strand
GTTTGTAATTTACCTAATGTATTTCCCATCTTTAAAACTCCTTTTATTTTCATTATTATATTATCATATAATTGTGGGATTTTATCATAATAATTGTGTAAAAAAAAGTAACTATTTCACTTTAGGTTGTGAATAGTTACATAAATTTCCTATTATATAAAAATTATTTAAATTTAATA
Organism: uncultured bacterium; assembly: GCA_949284575.1. Lineage (GTDB taxonomy): Bacteria > Bacillota_I > Bacilli_A > RF39 > UBA660 > Onthousia. Next base: position 15,021 of record CASDWO010000086.1, on the reverse strand, counting down.
GTACTAATACTTCAATATTTTTATAAACAATATAAAAACTATTACCAATTATTTTTTTGATAATAGCTTTTTCTTTTTAAGGAAGCATAAATAAAACCTAATAATATAAACCGTCAAAATCAAAAAGTATAAAATATCAAGCAAATTATGTTCCACAATTACTTCTACTAACAAGACAATATACAGCAAGTAAAATACCAACTTATCAATCTCTAATTTAAATATTTTTGGCATAATTTAGTCCTTTCTTACGACTTCAATACTACTTGCTACTTCAAATACTACTCTTCCACTATATCATAAAAAAACGAGAATAGTTGTTTCTTATTCTCATTTAACACATTATTTACATTCAAGTTTACATTTTATTGCTATTTAAAAATTCTTCTTTATCAATTCTTTTAAATAAAGCTTCTGCTTTATTAACATGATAATTATTATTATCTACATATTTAGTAGTTTTATCTTCTAGATTAAGTTGTGCAAATATTTTCTCTATCGTAGAAGGAATAGCAAATTCCAACTGAACAGAACATACTCTAATAGCTTCTAATAAATTATATAAAACAGTCTCTAATCTTTTTTTCATTGCATCTTCTTTCGCTAAAACCCAAGGAGTAGTTTCGTCTATATACTTATTAGATCGTCTTAAAAGATCAAAAATAATCTCTAAAGCTTCACTAATTCGTAAATTATCCATTTTACTAGCAACTTTTTCATCTAATTCATTTATCATTTTAAGAAAATCCTGATCAAGCTCTAAATATTCTTTAGGATTATTAATACTACCATCAAAATATTTATTAACCATGGAAATAGTTCTATTAACTAAATTACCAAGTGTATTCGCTAAATCAGCATTAGTTCTATCTATTAAAGCTTCTACTGAAAAATTACCATCACTACCAAAAGGTACTTCTCTTAATACAAAATATCTAACAGCATCAACTCCGAAATCTTTAATATATTCTCTTGGATCTTTATAATTACCTAAAGATTTAGAAATCTTACTACCATTAATTACTAACCATCCATGTCCATACACTTTTTTTGGTAAAGGTAAATCTAAAGCCATTAAAATAATAGGCCATACTATTGTATGAAATCTAATAATTTCCTTACCAACTAAATGTAAATCAGCTGGCCAATATTTTTTAAACTTGCTATCATCATCACTCATATATCCAAGAGTTGTAATATAATTAGTTAAGGCATCTAACCAAACATACACAACATGATTATCATCAAATGGAACAGGAATACCCCATTTAAAACTAGTTCTTGAAACACATAAATCTTCAAGTCCTGGCTTAATAAAATTATTAAGCATCTCATTCTTTCTAGATTCAGGTTCTATAAAATCAGGATGTGTCTCTAAATATTCTACTAATCTATCTTGATATTTAGAAAGCTTTAAAAAATATGCTTCTTCCTCTACCTCATTTACTTCTCTTCCACAATCAGGACATTTCCCATCTACAAGCTGTGTCTTTGTCCAAAAAGATTCACAAGGAACACAATAAAGCCCTTTATAAGTTCCTTTATAAATATCTCCTTGTTCATAAAGCTTCGTAAAGATCTTTTGTACAGCCTTAACATGAGACTCATCAGTAGTTCTAACAAAATAATCATAAGAAATATTTAAAGCTTTCCATAAATCTTTAGCATTTAAAACTATCTTATCTACATACTCTTTAGGACTTACTCCATCTTCATGAGCTTTAGTTTCAATCTTTAATCCATGTTCATCAGTACCTGTTTGAAAATAAACATCGTAACCTTTACTCCTCTTATATCTAGCTAAAGCATCAGCAATAATTGTTGTATAACAATGTCCAATATGAAAATTAGCACTAGGATAATATATCGGAGTGGTAATATAAAATTTTTCCATTTTCCTTCCTCCAATCAAAAGGTTATCTAAAATCAAAAGAACGAAATTATTAATTTCGTAACTTTAATTTATTGTATAAATCATCTTTAGTCTAACACAATCATCCTTAATCTTCAAGATACTTTGAAAGAAAACTAGCAATTATTTGAACTAAATGAATATCTTCTTCACTAAAATTTTTATTAGCTTCAATAATCATTAAAACAAAACCTATCGTTTCACTATCTACTAGTATAGGACTTAAAATATATTTGCATTCATAATCTAAAGCATCACTATTAATAATTTCGTTAAATGGGGCTGAATCTCTAATAATACTTTCATTATCAAATAAATATTCTTCCAGTTTATCTGATATATTAGAGCCTAGAATATCCTTTTTTAAATTACCACTTAAAGCAATAACTTGATCTCTATCAGTTACAAATATAGATTTATTAATGGTATTATAAATAGTATCTAAAAGAGCTTGAGAAATTTCACTAAGATCTGCACTAGTAGAAAACTTCTTTAATGTAATTGTTTCTTTATCCACAAAAAATTCTAATGATTCACCATCTCTGATTCTAAGATTCTTTCTAATTTCTTTAGGTATAACGATTCTACCTAAATCATCAATTCTTCTTACTACACCTGTTGTTTTCATATATGCTCCTTCCTTTACAGTAATATTGTTCCAATTTTTGCCCACTTTATACCATCTAATTATATTATCCTAAAGATATTATAAACTTAAGAAGGAACTTTTTTCCTTGGTAATTATTTCCAGTTAAAAATAATAAAAAAAATCCCATTTAATCAAATAAATGAGAATTCTCTGTCGTAAAGACAAATCTTTCAATTTGTTCTTTTAAACTATTTAATAATATTGTATCTTTAACTAATAATTTCATATCTAAATTTTCTAATATTTGTTTTATATAAGTAGTTTGTAAAAACTTAGTAACTTCCTTTTTAAATTTCAAATTATCTTCACTTATAATATCATCCAAATCATTTACAATCTCTTCATTAATTAATTTTAAAAGAAATTCTTTACTCTCTTTTTTTAACTCTTTATTAAATTTAACTAAATCTTTTTTTAAATTTTTAACTAAATCCAAGGGTTTATCATCATCCATATTAGAATAACTCTCTTTAATTATTTTAATACGCTTTTTAAATATCTCACGAAATTCTTTTTTTACTTTATTTTTATAAATATCTAAACTTTTTTTAAACTTTTCACTATCCAAAACAAGATTATTATTTTTAGCAATATTAAGTAAACGTTGCTTAACAATATCCATTGCCTCTAATGGTGGATCTATAACTCCATTAATAATATCATCTTCTATTAAAGAATTAGTATTATTAGTAGCAAGTTCTAATCCTGCTGTCATTAATATTTGTTTATGCTGTTTTAAAATATCCTCTTTAACCACTACCATCATAGCCTCCAATTCTACTAATAAGTATAAGAAGATAAAAGGTTTTAGTCAAGAGACAAAAAAACTCAAGTCATTAAAAACTTGAGCTATACATACTATTATAATTAATATCTATTTATCTATAGTTTTATATAATATCTATTTCATCAATAGCATAAATTAAAAATTTTACTTTGTTGGTTCAGTAATTTGTTTTAAGGAATATATATCTTTTCTGTGTCTTTTTTCTCTTGTAGATGTTTCAACAATTTCAAGAGCTGGAAGTTCATATAAGACAGTTCTTAACTCTACAAAAATTTCTTTTTCTGTCTTTTTTAACTCTCTTAAAGAAGAATATAAAGCATATAATTCATCAATAACTTTAGCATTAGAACTTTGTAAAAAATGTTCACCAATATTATTAAGATTAATGATAAACGTTTCATAATGTTTATCATAAAGTGGCCCATAAGTATTTATAAAAGCAATTAACTCTGCTAACTTATTTAAAGTTTCGACAGTCTTATCATATTTCTTTTCAAAATACCTTTCTCTATCATCATCATAATCATCATCATAAATATTATAATATGATACATTGCTCACAAAACCTCTCTCCCATCATTTGCCACATATAATAAACTATTTTATTCAAGTTGTAAAGAAAAACTTAACCTACCATACTAGATAACAAAGCAACTAAATAATAAATGGGATGCTTTTCTAATTTAACAATATCTAAGATAATAGTTAAATCACTCTCTCTACTCTTAAATCTAAACATAGGCGTAATAGTATAAGCATTCATAAATAAATCTTCTGTATTTAACTTACTAGTAGATTCTCTATTAAAGTAAAGTTCAATAGTATTTTTAGTCTCACTAACTTTAGTAACACCCACTTGTTTAACAAGTTTTTCAAACCATTCTTCATACATATAGATAATAATATCTTCATTAAGTTTACCAAATCTATCCTCTAAATCACTTCTAACTTCTTCAAGTTTTTCTTTACTATCTATTTCATTAATCATTCTATGAATCATAATCTTCAAGTCATCATCAGTTACATAGTCATCACTAATATGAGTAGATACATTAAGTAATGTTTTATTAGTCTCTTCTTCTTGTTCTTCTTCTACAACATTACCTTTAAGACGTTCTACTTCTTCATTAAGCATCTTTAAATAAAGGTCAATACCAACACTATCAATAAATCCTGCTTGCTTACTACCTAAAATATCTCCTGCCCCTCTAATAGATAAATCACGAGTTGCAATAGAAAAACCACTACCTAGCTCTGTAAACTCTTTAATAACTTTTAAACGTTTTTCAGCTGTTTCAGTTAATACTTTATTTTCACGATACATTAAGTAACAGTACGCTATTTTATTACTACGTCCTACTCTACCTCTTATCTGATATAACTGAGCAAGACCAAATCTATCAGCATCTAAAATAATTAACGTATTAACATTAGGAATATCAATACCTGTCTCTATTATAGTCGTACACACTAAAACATCCGCTTCATGATCAATAAATTGTTGCATAACATCTTCAATCTTAGTCTTATCCATCCTACCATGAGCATAAATTACTCTAGCACTAGGGACAAGATTTTCTATCTCCATTACTTCTTGTTCAATATTTTCTACATTATTAAATAATAGAAATACTTGTCCATCACGAGACATCTCTTTCATAATCGCTTCTTTAACAAGTTGTTTATTATAACCAATAACATAAGTCTGTATAGGATATCTATCACGTGGTGGAGTCTCTATTAAAGATAAGCTTCTAATACCTGCAATAGACATTTGTAAAGTCCTAGGAATAGGTGTAGCCGTTAAAGTTAAAACATCTACAGTACTCTTATACTGTTTTAGTTTTTCTTTATGTTTAACTCCAAATCTCTGCTCTTCATCTATAATTAATAATCCTAAATCTTTAGGTCTAATATCATCACTAAGTATTCTATGCGTACCAATAACAAAGTCTATTGTTCCTTCTCTTAATTCTTCAATGATTCTATTACGTTCTCTTGGACTAGTAAATCTATTTAAAAGTCCAATATTAACAGGAAAATCTTTAAATCTATCAAGAGCATTCTTATAATGTTGGCTAGAAAGAATCGTTGTCGGACATAAAAGTAATACTTGTTTATTATCCATAATCGCTTTAAAGGCTGCCCTAAAAGCAACTTCTGTCTTACCAAAGCCAACATCTCCTACTAATAATCTATCCATAGGAGAAACTTTCTCCATATCTTCTTTTATCTGTTTAGTAGCAAGTAACTGATCATTTGTTGCAACATAAGGAAATGCATCTTCAAACTCTTTTTGTAACTCATTATCATGAGAAAAAGCAAACCCCTTTTGTCTTTCACGCTCAGCTTGAACTCTTAATAAGTCATTAGCCATATCTTGGACTTTACTCTTAACGCGTGTTTTTACTTTCTCCCACTCTTTACCACCAAGTTTATAAATAGTAGGACGAACACCCTCTTTACCAGTATATTTATAAAGCATATCAATCTTCTCAACCGGAATATAAAGCTTATCATTACCCTGATACAATACTTCTATATAATCTTTCAAAACACCCTGTTGTTCTAAAGTCTTTAACCCATTATAAATACCAATACCATGAACTTGATGAACAACATAGTCTCCTATCTCTAATTTATTTAAATCAGTTATCTTTGTATTATACTTAAACTTAGTCTTATACCTCTTAACCTTCTCATTATTTTTAAATAACTCTCTACCCGTTAAAAAGATATAATTTTTATACTGAAAACCACTATCTAATCCAAATGAAACTAAATTAAGCTTATTAGGATACACTTCATCCATAGTTATATCCATTATAGGTAAAGATATCTTACTTCTAAAACTATGTAACTGATAATCTTTTAAACAAACAATAACAGTATAATTAGCATATAACTTTTCTCTAATATATTTAGTAATACCTTCTATATCATCATTAAATAAAGGCAGTTCCTTACTATTAAAATTAATAACCTTTAAAGACTTATCTAAATTATCTACAGTTAAATAATGTAGCGCATTGTTTTCATAAATATCATCAAAATCAAACATATAACTACCTTTAAAGGCTATGTCTTTCTCTTCCCTGTACTCTAACATATCAGTACATATCTGTTTATAATTTATTAACATTGAACTCTTATCTTTATAAATAGTAATATGATTATCTAAATAACCGCCAATATTAGTTACATCACTATATTCACTTAAATATTTAGTACTTCTCTTTTCTTCATCTATAAAAGTATCATTAGAAAATATTTCTGTATAAGGATATATATCTACACTATTTACCTCACTCAAAGACTTTTGACTTTTACCATCAAAGTATCTAATAGAATCTATTGTATCTCCAAAAAACTCTAATCTTATAGGATTAGATTCACCTAATGGAAAAATATCTATAACAAACCCTCTAACACCAATTTCACCAGTCTTAGTAACTAAAGTAGTTCGCTCATACCCTATATTAGTAAGCTTTTCAACTAATTCTTTAGGACTAATCTCATCATTTACTTTTAAAGATAAAGTACTCTTTAAATATTCTTTTTTTAAAGGTAAATATCTTAAATATCCCATTAAATTAGTAATAACTATAGAAGCTTTGCCACTGCTTGCTTCTTTTAATGTTTCAAGCCTAGTAACCATTAAATCAGGACTAATAGCCATCGCTTCACTAGTTAAAAAGTCATCCATTGGAAACAAATATACATTATCTACATAATTACTAATACTTCTATATAAACTATTAGATTCTACTAAATTAGAAGTAACTATTAAAATATTTTTCTTACTATCATAAAGTTTATTTACATAAACGGCAAAAAGCTCTTCAGTCATCCCTGTAAGAGCGATATCTTTATCATAAATTTTCTCAAAAAAGTTATCAAATACTTTCATAATTACCCCTTTCTATTATATTTACTCATCAAAGAGGTAAAATCCATTACAAAATAATCGTCTAAAACATCAACTAAGGTATCAAACATTGTATCAATCTCATTTAATTCTCTCTTACTAAACTTAGATAGAACATAATTAATAACATCATCTTTATCATTAGAAATACCTATTCTAAGTCTTTTAAAATTATCAGTACCAAGTTGAGAAATAATACTCTTTAAGCCATTATGTCCTCCACTACTTCCATTTCTTCTTAATCTAAATTTACCTAAATCTAAATCAAGATCATCACTAATAACTAAAACATCTTCACTGCTTAGTTTATAAAAGTCAACAAAGGCTCTAACAGCAATACCAGAATTATTCATATAAGTCATTGGTTTAATAAAAATAACTTTCTCATTATTAATAGTAGTCTCTACATACATAGCATTAAATTTTTCTTTATATTTATCTGTAATATTTTTATATTGTAAATATCTATCTACTAACATAAATCCCATATTATGTCTAGTATTCTCATATTCTCTACCTTTATTACCAAGACCAACAACTAATTTCATAACCTTACCTCTTTTCTAAAATTATTTCCCTAACAAATTATTTATTCATTTTTATCAAGATATTCTTTATAGACAATAGACTTAGGAATACCTCTTTCCTTTGCCACTAACTTAATCGCTTCATTTTTAGTATTACCATCTTTTATATAAAAATCTACATGTTCTACAATACTCATACTATTAAAATCAAACTCTAAGGCTGCACCTTCTACCACAATAACAAATTCTCCTTTAATAGGAAAATCAGTCTCTAATACTTCACTAATTTTACCTCTTATCGCTTGTTCATACTTTTTAGAAATTTCTCTAACTACACATATCTTTCTATCTCCAAATACTTCTTTTATATTATTTAATGTATCTATTAATCTATGAGGGGCTTCATAAAAGATTAATGTATAAGGATGATTCTTTAAAGACCCTAATTCTTTAATCTGCTTATTTTTCTTGGCATTAAGGAACCCATAAAAAGTAAAAGGAGACGGTGCTAAAGCAGATATAGTTAAAGCTGGAACAAATGCAGTCGCCCCAGGTAAACTCACTATATTATAATTATGTGATGAAATGTAGAGGGCTATTCTATAACCTGGATCACTAATTAAAGGAGTCCCTTGATCAGTAACTAATCCTACATTTAAACCAGTATTTAAATAACCTAATACCTTATCTTTCATCTTATCTTCATTAAATTCATGACAACTTACTAACTTGTTTTTTATATTATATTTACTAAGCAACTTAGAAGTCTCCCTAGTATCTTCACAAAGTATAACATCAACAAGTTCTAAAGTCTTTAAACCTCTAATAGTAATATCATCTAAATTACCAATAGGTGTAGGTATTAAATATAAACTAGGTTTATCCATTAACATCGCCTTCCTCTAAAATAATAGGTTTCAAAACCTTTAATCCATGTTCTTTACCACTTTTCCTAGCTTCAATCAAAACAAGTTTACCCCTTGCATCTAAATCATGATAAATAAACTGGATTTCTTTAATTGCTAAATTATTCTTAACTAATATGTCCCTTATTTCAAATAATCTATCTGCTCTTTGAATTAAAAATAAACTACCCCCGTCTCTTAAATAAATTTTCGCTAGATGTGCCACATCATTAATAGTCATATCACCTTCATGTCTAGCCATCTTTAAATATTCCTTATCACTAGTGGTAGCTTCATTGTCTAAAAGAAAATATGGAGGATTACAAACTATAATATCAATAGAATTAATTGCAAAGTACTTATCTATATTTTTTATATCATCATTTATAACTCTAATTTTTTCTTCTAATTTATTAGCTTTTAAAGACATATTAGAAAGTAAACAAGCCTTACTATCTTTTTCAATTCCTACCATTTTTATATCAGTTCTAGTAGAAAGAAGTAAAGGTACAGCCATAAGTCCGCTACCAAATTCTACTAATATTTTATCTTTTCTTTTTATCTTAACAAAATTAGCAAGAGCAAGATTATCAGTAGTAACCTTAAAATAATTATCATCATAATAAATATTTCTTTTAATATTATTATGTATAAAACAAGTAACTCTATTCATTAACAGCTATCTCCACTATTCCCTTATCTTTTATTTCTACTTTATATTTTCTTTTAAAAACATCAACCTCTACAACCTTACCAAGACCAGCTTTCGTTTCAACTAAATTACCAATATTAGGCAATCCCTTTTTCAAATCAGTATAAACATCATTTTCATAATTTAAACAACACAAAAGCCTACCACAAATTCCATTTATTTTTGTAGGATTAAGAGTTAAATACTGATTTTTTGCCATATTAATAGAAACACTTGCAAACTCTGTTAAAAAACTACTACAACAAAGGAATAATCCACAAGGCCCAAGTCCTCCTATTTTTTTAGCACGATCTCTAACTCCAACCTGTCTAAGTTCTATTCTCGTTTTATAACGTTGAGCTAACATTTTCGCTAATTCTCTAAAATCAATTCTATTATCAGCTGTATAGAAAATAAATAACTGTTTTCTATCAAATGTATAAAATGCCGCAATAAAATGCATATCTAAATCAAGCTCTAAAGCCACCTCTTGAGCATAACTTAAAGCCTTAGTACTATCAAAAACATTATTCTTTTCTTGTTGTTTATCTTTTTTAGTTGCAATTCTAACAAACTTAGGAAATTCTTCTTTTTTATTTTCCTGTAAAGGTGTTAGGACTTTATTAATTACTTTAGCAATTTTCATAATTGAATTATCTAAAACTATAATAAGAGTATCTGCTTGTAAATCTAAAGACGCCTCTACAAAAGCATCTTCACTAAAAATATCATCAATATAATTTATTTTAAAGATATTCATTAACTATCAACCTCCATTAAGGAAAGAAAGAAATCATCTAACCACAACTTCATATTAACATTATATTTTAATTTCTGCAATGCATCTTCCATAATAGAAATAATAGAAATTAACTCATTAAGTGATAAATCTAATGATTCATTATTATCTAAAAAATACTTATAATACTCTAATAATATCTTTAAATTACTAATAGATTCTTTCTTATCCTTAAATAATTCATTATTATAATAATTAAACTTTAACATCAAATTATCTTTTTTACGATTTTTAATATTACTAACAAATTCTTCTAATATTTGATTTTCTATTTCAACTTTCTGTCTATGATTTTCCAAAGATAGTATTTGACATCTAGATCTAATTGTATCTAAAACATTATAACGATTAGAAGTTATAAATAATGCAATAATATTCTCACTAGGTTCTTCTAAAAATTTTAAAATTGTATTTGCAGAATTAACATTCATTCTATCACATTCATAAACAACATATATTTTAAAAGTATTATAAAGTGATTTATTAGAAAAATCATTCTTTATTTGTAATAATTGCTCTTTTTTTATTTGATTATTAATAGGCTTAACTTCAATATAATCAGGAAATTCATTCAAGTCTAATAAATGAAATAGTTTTTCTTTTGAAATCAACACTTCACTATTTTCATATGATTTTTCATATATTTTTTTTACAAAAAAAAGAACTGCCTCTTTAATTACTTCTTCACTATTATTAGCAGTTTCTATTAAATATGCATGAGATAAAAAGCCCTTAAAAAGTGCTTGAGTTACATAATTACAAAATCTAGGTTGTAACATTTCTACTTCTATATTCATTACAAAATCCCCTCTAAAAAATTAAAACTTTTAACAAAACTAAAACAAACAGCATTGGAAATCCTAATACACTAACTAAACCAATAGTAATTGGATTAATAGGTATAACTAAATTAAATTTCGTAGCTATTAAATTATAACCATAAAGTACAAAAATAGTAAGAACAATTTTTCTTAAAGCATACCATATTTTTTTCATATTAAGCACCTATTAAAAAATATGACTTTAACTTTAATATTATGATATTTCTTTTCTATCTTCTAATGCTCTTTCTAGTGTTAGAGTATCAATATATTCCATATCAGCACCAATTGGTACACCACTAGCTAATCTAGTAACTAAAACATTCATTCCCTCTACTATCTTTTTTATATACCGAGCTGTTATTTCTCCTTCAACACTTGGTTTAAGAGCTAAAATAACTTCTTTTATATTATCTTGTTTAATTCTATCAAGTAATTTATCCAGCCCAATATCCTCAGGATTAATATTATCAAGAGGAGAAATAAGACCATTTATAACGTGATACATACCTTTATATGTTCCTAATCTTTCAAATAAAAAGACAATCTTAGAATCCTCAACAACACATAAAGTCTCTTTATCTCTAAAGTTATTACTACATATTGTACATAAATCTTCATCAGTAAGTGTATTACAAACTTTACAAGGATGAATTTTATTTTTAACATCCTCTAAATTTTCTTGTAACAAAAGAAATTTATCATCATCAAAATTCAAAACAGCAAAAGCCATACGCTCAGCTGTCTTTTCTCCTATACCAGGAAAATTTTGAAAACTATCAATTAAATTTTTTAAACTCTCAGGATACATTAGAATAAACCTGGAATAGAACCAAAGCGTCCCATTTTTTCTTCTGTTACTTTATCAATTTGTTTCATTGCCTCATTAATAGCAAGCATAACCATATCTTGAAGCATTTCTAAATCATCTTTTGAAAAATCATCTTCACCTTTAATTTTTACTTCCACAACTTCTTTTTTTCCATTAAGTTTTACTGTAACTAATCCATTAGTTCCCAAAAACTCCATATTATCTATTTCTTCTTTTACTTTTAACATATCACTTTGTAATTTCTGTGCTTGTTTCATCATTGCTTGAATATTCATACCATTCTCTCCTTACTCTACTTCAACAATATTTCCAAATAATTCTATCGCATCAGCAATAAAATTATCAGCTACTTCATCAGTCTTATTTATTTTAACATTATTATTTTCATTATTCAAGATAGGTTCTTCAGTTAATTCAAAACTTAAGCCCTTACTTTTTAAGTCAATATATTCTTTTCTTAAATTAACCCAAGTTTCATTTGTAATAACAGCAATCTGTTTATTTTCATTCATTAAATTACTATAGACTTCTGTTAATTTATTAAAATCAGTACTAATTTTTTCTATCATAGATTCATAATCATAACTTATTATTAACGAATCTTTACTAGAAGCTCGAACCTTACCATCCAAAATTTCACAAACCAAATATCCATAATTTTGATCAAAAGTAAAATCTTCTAATCTTTTAAAATTAGTAACTTCTTTATTTAATTCTTCTTTAGTAGCTTTAACCATAGTATTTTTACTTCTTATTTCCATTAACTTTTTAAAGTTATCCATATCAACCATAGATGAATTTTTTTCATCTATAACCGGTTTACATTCTTCTATAACTTCTTTTTCCAAACTTTTATCAATTAATTTATTATTATCAGCATCAGTTAAAGGAATTTTATTAACTTCTTTTTTTTCTTTTAAGGAAGCATTATCTGTTTTATTATTTATTTCTTTCAAATAATAAAGTAAAACAATTTCAATAGCTAATTTAACATCATCACTTTTCTTTATATCATTTATTTTAGTATTTAAAAGATTCAAAAAATCAATCATCATACTAGCATCATAATTAATTTCTTTATTATCGATATAATAAGCAAAAAGTTCATCTTTTATTAATAACATAAGCTGTTTCATAATTTGAATTAAGTTTTTTCCATCTTGATAATACTGTTCCAACTTTTTTAATACTTCCTGAATATCACAAGAAAAAATTAAATGTTCAAATTCTCTTAATTCATCACTATTAATCTCGCCATTTATTTCAAAAAAATCATTGATTGAAATTTTATTATTAGTACAATAAGTACGCAATTTATCAAGTAAACCAATAGCATCACGTAACCCACCGTCAGCAGCTTCTGCTATTTTAATTAAAACTTCATTTTCAATATCTATCTTTTCCTTAGAAGCAATTGTCTTCAATCTAGAAACAATTTCCTCTAAAGCAATTTTTTTAAAACTGTAATTTTGACATCTAGAAATAATAGTTGTAGGTATTTTTTGAGGATCAGTTGTAGCAAGAATAAATATAACATGACCAGGTGGCTCTTCAATTGTTTTTAAAAGAGCATTAAAAGCACCTAAAGAAAGCATATGAACTTCATCAATAATATATACTTTATATTTAAGTTCACTAGGTAAAATACTAACCTTATTACGCAATTCTCTTATCTCATCAACACCATTATTTGAAGCAGCATCTATTTCAATTATATCCATACATTCTTTCGAAAAAGAATATAAACAATTTTTGCATTTTCCACAGGCTAAACCATCCACAGGATCCATACAATTAACAGCTCTTGCAAATATTTTAGCAACAGTAGTTTTACCAGTACCACGTGGACCGGCAAATAAATATGCATGACTAATATGATTAAATTTAATAGCATTTTTTAAAGTATTAATTATTACTTCTTGACCTACAACATCATTAAATTCAGAAGGTCGATATTTACGATATAAAGCCTGATACATAAAAGTCACCTCGATTTCCTAGTTAGTATATCACAAAATCGCCAATAATCTAATAGAACATTTGTTTAATTTTTATTTTTAAAAAAATCACTTACTATATTATCATTCAAAGAAAAATCCAGTTTTATCAATTCTACTTTTTTATTAGCATCAATTACTGAAAAAATATTTTCCACAAGCCTACTAATTTCTTTATTCTTATTAGAAAACAAATAAAAGACTTTAGAAATTCTAGACTGCTTAATAGCACTAGCACACATAGGACAAGGTTCAAGTGTAACATACATCTCACAATCATTTAAACGCCAATTATTAAGTTTTTTACATGCTCTTTTTATAGCAATTAATTCAGCATGCATTAAAGCACATTTTTTCTTTTCTTTCATATTATGAGCTTTAGCAATGATCTTATTATCTTTAACAATTATAGCACCCACAGGCACCTCTCCATTTTTAAAAGCAGTTTTAGATTCAGCAATAACTTTTTCCACAAATTTATAATTCAAAATAATCACCCTTAAAAAAAGTGCACATAAATTGAATTTGTTAAGGCTGCTATGTTTCCATCCTGACCTGATTCCAAAACAATTTATTGCACAAGTTAAGTATATCATATTTAAATATTTTTTCAACAATATATTGACTTGAGTTTCGGTATTTTTTAACCGAGAGATGTAATTTAAATGATAAACATCAATACAAATTAAAAAAATTATATTGTTTAGTATATACACCGATTTTATATTGGTATTTCAACAAATCTATAAAATTTTACCTAAACTCAAATATATTGATGTCAAAACAATTTATATTTTTCCAGTTTTTTCCATTATATATTCAATTATTATCTCTACTCTATTGAACACAATTATTTCCCGGGAAATATTTTCTTCATATGTTTCACGTGAAACATTAATTATTATCTCTACTTTATTGAACACAATTATTTCCCGGGAAATATTTTCTTCATATGTTTCACGTGGAACATTAATTATTATCTCTACTTTCTTAAGTACAATTATTACCCGGGAAATATTTTCTTCATATGTTTCACGTGGAACATTAATTATTATCTCTACTTTATTGAACACAATTATTTCCCGGGAAATATTTTCTTCATATGTTTCACGTGGAACATTAATTATTATCTCTACTTTCTTAAGTACAATTATTACCCGGGAAATATTTTCT
>CASDWO010000085.1 GCA_949284575.1 uncultured bacterium | reverse complement strand
ATTAAAACCTCTAAACTAAGAAAACAAGTTGTTTATAAAAGTATAGGGCAAATATTTGAAGGTAAGATTTTATTTGCTTAGTTTTACCATACAAAAATAACGAATTACTTAAAATTCGTTATTTTAGGGCTGAGTAGTAACATATATAAGGCTTTAACAAGATAAGGTGTAATTTCATCTATTTCATACCAGCCTGAACTTTTAGAAGTATCATCTAGTCCGTTAGGATTAGATACATAGACTTTATTATCATTTGCTGCTAATAATACCATATAATGTGAGGTAGTAGTCCATCTATTTTTACCTAAATTACTAGAAAGACAAACAATAATTGGTCTATTACTTTTTAAATGTTCTAATATCTCTTCATTAGATAAATGAAGGTAATCATAATAAAAGTCTGAATTATCAATTCCATAAGTTATAGATAATTCATCTCCAAGAGTATTATAGTCCATTACGGGATAATATCTTTTTCTTAAATCTTCTGGGGTAAAGTCAAAACCATAACCACTTAATATTATAGCAAGAGAAGTAATACCACAACCAGTATCTTTCATAAGACCTCCCCAGTAAGTATTATTACTCCAAGGAGCATTACCATTTTGTTTATATTCAATATAAGTTTTCTCATAAGGTGAATCAGTTGTGAAGGTAGAGAAATACCCATCTTCATTTTTTGTATTTTGTTTTCCTGTGCCTTCATAATTTTTGTTTTTGTCTTCTTTAATTATTTCATAACTAGGATAGTTTATTTCTATATAGTTTTCATATAAATAGAAACCTAATCCTATAAATACTCCTAAAATAATAATGTTTTTAAATTTTAATTTTCTTTTCTTTTTCATTTAATCATTCCTTTTGCCCATAATTATATAAAGATAAGTTAGCAATAGTTTTAATAATTAATTAACAAATTCTTAAGTTTTTCTTACGATTAGTCTCTTTAAATGAAAAAGTAAAACTTCTATGATATACTTTACTTATAAATGGAGGAGAAAGATGAACATACTAGTTTTAGATGATGAGAAAGAAATTGCTGATTTAATAGAAGTATATTTAAAAAATGAAAACTATAATGTTTATAAATTTTATAATAGTAAAGATGCTATTAAGTGTATTAATGAAATACCTTTAGATCTTGCTATTTTAGATATTATGTTACAAGATATAGATGGTTTTAAGATTTGTAAATATATTAGAGATAAAGATTTAAAATTCCCTGTTATAATGTTAACTGCTAAAATAGAAGATAATGATAAGATTAAAGGATTAACATTAGGGGCTGATGATTATATTACGAAACCTTTTAATCCTTTAGAGTTAGTAGCAAGAGTAAAAGCAGTGTTAAGAAGATATAAATTATATAATAAAGATATAAGTGAAGATGTTTTAGAAATTAGAGGACTTATAATAAATAAAAAAGAACATAATTGTTATCTTTATGATAAAAAGATTGATTTAACACCAATAGAGTTTGAGATATTACTTTATTTAATGAGTAATAAAGATAAAGTTGTAAGTAGTGAAGAATTATTTGAAAAAGTTTGGAAAGAAAAATATTTTGATAGTAATAATACAGTTATGGTTCATATTAGAAGAATAAGAGAAAAATTAGGTGAAGATACTAAAAGACCAAAATTCATTAAAACTGTATGGGGAGTGGGGTATAAAATTGAAGATTAAAAGTTTAACTAAGTTAAAAATTAAATTATGTTTAGAATTGTTAGGAAATATTTTATTATATCTCTTTATCTTTTTTGTCCTTTATTTTCTTATAACTTTATTATTTGAAAATTCATTGTCAGTAGCAGTTTCTAATACTAATTATGATTTATATGCTTTTATTGTAAATAATAGAGATAGTATTCTTTATGTCTATTTAGGAGTAGTTTTAATTATTTCTATTTATAGATTTATCTCTAAATATGTAAATGGTATTAATGAAGTGTATGAATCACTTGATCTTATCTTAAAAGAAGATGATGAAGCGATTAAATTACCTAGTGAAGTAAATGATTTTTCTAAGAAATTAAATGATATTAAATATAACTATATTTTATCTAAGAAGAAAGAAGAGGATGCTATACTTAAGAAAAATGATTTAATAATGTATATGGCTCACGATTTAAAAACACCTCTTACTTCTGTTATCGGTTATTTAACACTACTTTTAGATGAGAGAAATATATCTAAAAAAACAGAAGAGAAGTATTTAAAGATAGCTTTAGATAAAGCTTTAAGAGTAGAGTCTTTAACGAATGAATTTTTTGATATTACAAGATATAATTTACAAGAGATACCTATTAATAAAAAAGAAATAAATATAGCATATCTTTTAAGACAATTAACTGATGAGTGTTATCCTATGTTAGAAGAGAATAACTTAAAGTGTAAGTTAACAGCAAGTGATAAAGTGATGTATTTAGGTGATGGAGAAAAACTTGCTAGAGCTTTTGATAATTTACTTAAGAATTCTATTAATTATAGTTATAAGAATACTACTATTGAAATAATCTTAAAAGAAGAAAATAATGATATAAATATTATCTTTAAGAACAAAGGTGATAAGATTCCTAAATATAAGCTTGATAAGTTATTTGATAAGTTTTATAGAGGAGATGAATCCCGTAGTACTAGTGTAGGAGGTGCTGGACTTGGGCTTGCTATTACGAAAGAGATAATTGAATTACATAAGGGAAAGATACAAGTAAGAAATGATGATAAATTTATAGAGTTTTTAGTAGAGCTTAAGAAAAAATAAAAGAACTGTCTCCTAATATAGGTTACAGTCCTTTTAATAATTACTTTTTGACTTTTTCAAAAGGTTTATGTCTTATTTCTCCAATTGCTGTATTTTCACATACTTCCTTTAAATTTCTTAATAAACTTATAAGTTCTAGTCTTTTATTGGTTAAATCGTCATCTTTCTTTTCAATTATTACTTCTTTCTTTTCTTCTTGTTCAATAACTTTGTCGTTATAAACTATAGTACTCGAAGATATATTTATTCTATCAATGTTATCTGATTTAATTTTTACTTTATCAGTACCATTTAATGAACTATTATCATTGGTAATAATATCTTTAGATTCGCATTCTACTTCCTTACCATTTACTGTAGAATTAGTAAGTTCTATATTCTTATAGGCTATCATAGATACTTTAGTTCTTTCTTTTTCTTTACCAATGTTAGCATTGATAAGATTAATATTTTCAGTTGCACCTAATCTAATACTTAAATCAGCACTAGCATTGGCTAATTCATTAGTTAAATCCATATTTTTGATAGTTAAATTTTTTGTATCTATCATTAATAAATGAAATGCTCTTATATGAATACTATCAATAGTACAATCACAATTAGCAGTAATACTACAACCCCAGTCAAAGTCACAATTTTTTATAGTAATATTACAATCATCATTGTGAAAATTATAGATGTAAACTTTTTTATCTTTTAAAGTAATACCTTCAATTATATAATGAACAGGCTTATCCAAATTATATCTTTTAGCAAGCTCTTTGCCTTCTATTCCATTACACTCAATAAAATATTCATATATACCTTTTTTAATTTTACTTTGTTCAACATAGCAGATAAGTTTATCTTCTTCTTCAACTACTTTTCCTAAATTACCAACAAGATATCCTTTATAAAAATTTCTAACTATATTTGTAAGTAAAATCTTTCTTATAGCATTTTTAAACATTTTCATTTTATTGTCCCTCCAGTTGTTCTTTATTATAGCATAATTTATGATAAAGACAATAATCTTTATAACAATCTCTTGACTTGGAGCTAACTCTAAATGTTAGAATTTATTTTAGAAAGAGTTGATAAATATTTCTACAACTCTAGTATTATTATAATTAAAGTAGAAAAGGAGATAATATGACAGAAGAAAAATTAAATTTAACTAATGAGTGGGATAAAACATTTCCTAAAAGTGATAAGGTAAATTATAAAAAAGTAACTTTTCATAATCGTTATGGAATTACTTTAGTAGCAGATTTTTATGAGCCTAAAGAGTATGTTGGCAAACTTTCTGCTATTGCTATTTGTGGACCTTTTGGAGCAGTTAAAGAGCAAGCATCTGGTCTTTATGCTTTAGAACTTGCAAAAAGAGGCTTCTTAACAATTGCTTTCGATCCATCTTTTACAGGAGAGAGTGGAGGTACTCATCGTTATATGGCTAGTCCTGATATTAATACAGAGGACTTTCAGGCAGCAGTTGACTTTTTATCAGTTCAAGATAATGTTGATTCTAATAAAATAGGAATTCTTGGTATTTGTGGCTGGGGTGGAATGGCTCTTAATACCGCTTCAATTGATACAAGAGTTAAAGCGACTGTTACATTAACAATGTATGATATGTCAAGAATTAATGCTAAAGGTTATTTTGATAATGATGACAATGAAGAAGCAAGATATAATCAAAAAGTTACTTTAAATAAAGAGAGAACAGAAGACTATAAAACTAATAGTTATAAAAGAGCAGGTGGAGTTGTAGATCCTCTTCCAGATGATGCTCCATTCTTTGTAAAAGATTATTATGATTATTATAAAACTAAAAGAGGTTATCATAAGAGAAGTTTAAACTCTAATGAAGGTTGGAATGTTATTGGAACAATGTCTTTTATGAATCAACCAATTTTAACTTATAGTAATGAAATAAGAAGTGCTGTTTTAATGATTCACGGTGAAAAAGCTCATTCTTGTTATATGAGTCAAGATGCTTATAAGAATATGACTCTTAACAGTAAATATATTGACAATAAAGAACTAATGATAATACCTAATGCTGTTCATACTGACCTTTATGATAGATGTGATATTATTCCTTTTGATAAGATAGAGGAGTTCTTTAAAAATAATTTAAAATAGGAGAGTATTAAGCTCTTCTTTTAGTAAGGTGAGAACTATGAAAAATAAAATATTGTTAGGTGTATTAATAGTTATTATAATATTAGTAGTAATTTTAATAGTATTTAATTTAAAAAATGATAACAATGATACTAATCAAGATAGGGGAATAAATACTAGTGAAGAAATAAATGGAGATGATTTAAGTATGAAGATAAACTTAATGATAAATGGAGAAGAGTTTACAGCGATGCTTAATGATAATGAAACAACAAGAGAACTTTTAAATAGACTTCCACTAGAAGTTAGTATGAGTGAATTAAATGGTAATGAAAAGTATTATTATTTTGATGAAAGTCTTCCTACTAATAGTTATAGACCTGGTAGTATAAGTACAGGAGATATTATGTTATATGGAAGTGACTGTCTAGTTATCTTTTATGAAGATTTTGATACTCCTTATAGTTATACAAGAATTGGTAAGATAGATAATGTAGATAACTTAAAAGATGCTTTAGGTAATGGAAATGTTAATGTTATGATAAGTAAATAGTTAGTGTGGAAATGCTAGCTATTTTATGTTAAAATCATCTTATCTAAAGAAGGTGACATGATGAAAGGACAAAATATGTATCTAGCATTCGGTAGTGAAGTCATCTATGATGATGCTTCCTTTTTAATTGAAGATAATGATAAAGTAGGTGTTGTTGGTGTAAATGGTGCAGGTAAGACAACTCTATTTAAGATTATCTTGAAGGAAGAGACTTTAGATGCTGGTAAAGTAACTGTAAATAATAAAAGACTTGGTTATCTTCCTCAAGAGATTAATTTTACTGATAAAGAGAAAAATGTTTTAGATTATTTATACAGTGGAAGACCAATTGAGACGTTAGAACAAGAATTAAATGTTATTTATGAAAAACTAAGTAATGCTAGTGAGTTAGAACAAAATAAACTTTTAAGACAAGCAGAGAAGATTCAAAGTGAACTTGATAGTCTTAATCAATATACCGCAGAAGATGAGTTATTGTCTTTGATTGAAAATATGAAAATAGATAGTGAACTCTTAGAGATGAAAGTAGGAGACTTATCAGGAGGACAAAAATCTAAAATCGCTTTTGCAAGACTTCTTTTTTCAAACTCTGATATATTACTTTTAGATGAACCTACAAACCATTTAGATACTAAGACTAAAGACTTTGTAGTAGATTATCTAAAGAATTATAACGGTATGGTTTTAGTTATTAGTCACGATATTGATTTCTTAAATGAAGTAATAACAAAGACAATGTTTATTAATAAAGTTACTCATAAAATAAAAGTATATAAGGGTAATTATAAAGAATTTAAAAGACTCTATGCTAATGAGATGATAGAGAAAGAATTAAGGATAAAAGAACAAGAACGAGAAATAAAGAAATTAGAAGAAGTTGTTAAAAGAGCAGAGTCTGCCTCTCGTACTAATCATAACTTAAAGAGATTAGGTGAATCAAGAAAGAAAATGTTAGAGAAAAAATTAGATGAGTTAGAGGTAAGAGAAGAAAAATATAAGACTGTTACTATGAAAGTAGAGCCTAAAGAAAACAGTGGTAGAATACCTTTAGAAGTAAAACATTTAACCTTCCATTATCCTTCCAAGAGTGATTTATATCGTAATCTATCTTTTGAGATGGCAAGAGGAGAGAAGTTTTTAATAGTTGGAGAAAATGGAGTAGGTAAATCAACTTTATTAAAGTTAATTATGAATAAATTAAAACCTATTAAAGGAGAAATAGTCTATGGTTATAAAGCATCTATCGCTTACTATGCTCAAGAGTTAGAAATATTAGATGAAGATAAGACTATCCTAGAAAATGTAGATAATCCTAATTATAGTGATAATGAACTTAGAACTTTTTTAGGAAACTTTCTATTTTCTAATAATGATGTCTTCAAGAAAGTAAAAGTATTATCTCCTGGAGAGAAAGCAAGAGTAGCTTTATGTAAAATACTTATTCAAAGAACTAACATAATTATACTAGATGAACCTACTAATCACTTTGATCCAGAAACGCAGAAAGTTATTGGTGAGAACTTTAAAAATTATACAGGTACTTTAATAATGGTAAGTCATAATCCTTCTTTTGTAGAACAGATTGGTGTAACTAGAATGTTAGTCTTACCAGAAGGTAAGATTGTAGAATATAAAAGAGAATTACTGCATTACTATTATTACTTAAATACAGAATTAGTGTAATATTGAAATTAAAAATAGTTAGTTTTATAATAATATTAGGAGATGATAAAAATGGCTAAAAAAGATTTAGGTGTAAAACCTTATTTATTTCCTATGCCTGTTTTAATGATTGCAACATACTGTGAAGATGGTAGTGTTGATGTTATGAATATGGCTTGGGGAGGAATTTGTGGCAATAATAAAGTTGCTTTAAATATTACAGAGAGTCATAAGACTTCTAAAAATATTAAAGAAAGAGGAGCTTTTACTATTAGTGTTGCAGATGTTCCTCATTTAGAAGAGTCAGACTACTTTGGTACTGCAAGTGCTAATAGAGTTAAAGACAAGTTTGAGAAAAGCGGTATGCATGCAGTTAAAAGTGAAAGAGTAGATGCTCCTATTATTGAAGAGTATCCTATTACTTTAGAATGTAAAGTATCTAAGATATATAATGATGATGAAGGATTTAGAGTAGTAGGAGAAATAGTTAATGTTTTAGCAGATGAAGAAGTTCTTGATTCTAATGGTAAAGTTGATCCTACTAAGTTAAATGCTTTTGTCTTTGACCAATTCCAAAATGGATATTATGCAATTGGTGAAAAAGTAGGCGAGGCATGGAAAAGTGGAAATAAATATATGAAGTAGGCTTTAGCTACTTGAAAATAATATATATTTATGATACTATGAATATGTAAAAGAAATTTACATATAATTAAAAAAGAGGAATACCTAGTTCTGCTTTTGGGTGTTACCTCAAAATGGTTTTAAGAGAACACCCTAATTACAATGTTGTAATAGGGCGTTTTTCTTAGTTATATATGATTAAAAGTATAATAATAATTAATAAAATAACTATTAGCATATCTTTCTTCTTTATAAGCAAGACCCCTTTCTAACCCCCTCGAATAAAGACAGTTGAAAGAGGTAAACACCCATTACTAAGTATTCCTAACAGATATACTACCACATATACTACCACATATACTACCACATATGATATATATAATCAATCGAACAAGATACATTTTTTAATAGAAAATTTGTTTTATATGTTTTGATATAATTAGAAGAGTACAATATTTTTCTTTTTATATTGTCTAGGTATTTTGCCTATGTTATAATTTTGCTTGGAAGAGGTGGATTATGTTAGAAGTTAAAGACTTAAAGAAGAAGTTCGTTAAGTATAATGCTAAACGAAAAAAAGAAGAGTTTTATGCTGATAATGGTATTAGTTTTAAAGCTAAAGATGGAGAAATCATTGGAATATTAGGACCAAATGGGGCAGGGAAGACAACATTACTTAGAATGATTGCAGGAATTCTTGAACCTACTAGTGGAACTATTTCTTTTGGAAAATTAGATTATCTTCATAACGAGATAGAAATTAAGAAAAATATCGCTTATTTATCTGGTAATACTAAACTATATAATACATTATCTTGTTATGAACTATTAAAAATGTGTGGAAATATTTATGGAGTAGAGGAAAATAAATTAGAGGAGAGAATAAAAGAAATATCAAAGAAGTTAAATATGGATAGTTTCCTATATAACAGAATTGAAAACTTATCAACAGGACAAACGCAAAGAGTTAATATTGCAAGATGTTTAGTACACGATCCTAAATATTATATTTTAGATGAAGCGACTAGTGGTCTTGATATTATTTCTAGTCAAATTATTTTAGACTTTATTAAAGAAGAAAAGAAACGTGGGAAGATAATTTTATATTCTACTCACTATATGGAAGAAGCTGAAAATATCTGTGATAATGTTATTATGATTAATAAAGGTATTGTAATTAAAGAAGGTACTCCTAGTGAAATAAAAAAATCTACTAAAACTACTAATTTAAGAGATGCTTTCTTTACTTTAATAGGAGGTGTTTCTAATGAGTAATTTAGGTAATATTTTAAAGAAAGAATTAAGAGAGATGTTTCGTGATAAGAAATCTCTTATGATGATGTTAATTATTCCTATTTTAATACCTGCTTTAGTAATAGGTATGTCTGCTTTATTTGAAGCACAAACTAATAAGCCTATAACTGATTATAATAAAATAGGTTTTGATTATGAATTAAGTGAGATGGAAAAAGATATTGCAGATAACTTAGATATAGAAGTTATTAGTGGGAGTAATGAAGAGTTAGAAAATAAGTATAGTGATGGAGAAATAGATTTATATATTACAAAAGATGGTAGTACTTATACTATAAATGGTGAAGATAATGAGACTACTAGTTATGCTACAAGTTTAATGGATACTTATTTTGCTACTTATAAAGAAGCATTACAAACTAATTATTTGGCTAGTAATAATATAAATCCTACTGATGTTACTTCCATTATTACTGTTAATAAAGATATAAAAGAAACAGAAAACTTTTATGGTAATTATATTGTAAATTATGGTTTTCTCTTTATAATTATGGCTATTACTATATCTGCTACTTATCCTGCTACTGATACAACAGCAGGGGAAAAAGAAAGAGGAACACTTGAAACATTACTTACTTTTCCAATTAAAAGTAGAGATATAATTATTGGTAAGTTCTTAAGTGTCTCTTTATCATCAATTATTACAGGTATTGTTAGTTTAATATTAATGTTAATTTCACTAGTGTATGCTAATGGTAGTTTTGAAATATATAAAGATACTAATTTAATGTTATCAACTAGTAGTTTAATCTTTTCAATATTAGTAATTATTGCTTATTCACTACTAGTTAGTGGTCTTTGTATTGCTATTGCCAGTAAATCTAAAACCTTTAAAGAAGCTCAAAGTGCTTTAACACCATTAACATTTATATGTTTCTTCCCAGGTATGATAGCTTTTATGGCTGGTATTAGTTCATCACCACTTTTATCATTAGTACCTTTCTTAAACTTTACACTGCTATTCCAAGATATAGTTGTAGGAAATATAGATATTGTTAATATTTTATTAATGAGTCTATCAACAATTGTCATTATTACATTAGTCTTAGTAGTAATCATTAAACAATATAAGAGTGAAAAAGTATTATTTTAGACTAGTTATCGACCACTTTTAGCATCTTAGTACTCAAAATTGGTCGATAACTTGGCTTTTTGAGTTAAAATAGGGCTTTTAAGAGTTCTATTTTTTTATTATAATTTTAATAGAAAGAAAGTGATTATATTGAAAATATATTTAGTTAGGCACGGACTAGTAAATCATAATTTAAAAAGAATATACTCTAGAGAAGATGAAGATTTAAACGAAACAGGTATAAGTGAAGCTTATGAATTAAAAGAAAACATTTCTAATATTTCGTATGATATTATTATTTCTTCACCATTAAAAAGAGCTATACATACTGCCAATATCATAAACAGTGCTAATAAAGAAATTATTATTGATGAAAGATTAAGGGAACGAGATCCAGGTAGTTTATCAGGTGAATCTTTAGAAGTTACAAATAGAGAAGAATATTGGAATTATTATTCTAAAATTCAGTATGGTACTTCTGAAAATATTAGAGAATTCTTTAATAGAGTAAAAGATTTTTTAGAGGATTTAAAAACAAAAGATTATGAAAGTGTTATAATCGTCGCCCATAGTGGAGTATCAAAAGCTTTCTATGGCTATTTCAATGGAATTAATGATGGAAAATTTCTTAATTTAGGATTAAATAACTGTGAAGTTAAAGAGTATATTTTATAAAATATATTAAAAAATATTATAGATTATACTGATATAATTAGTTAAAAGGAGATTAATGATGAATAATAAAAAAATCTTATTAATACTTTCGATCTTATTTTATTTGTTTTTTGTTTTAATAATTGGATCATATTTATTATTTGATTTAACAAAGACAATAAGTATGACAGCAATTTTTAGATTACTATTATTAATTATAAGTTGTATATTTCTATATTTTGGTGGTTTTTATTTATCTAAATATAGAAATGATAATAAACCAATGAAAGTAAATTTATGGATATTCTTTATTCTATATTTACTTCTATTCTTTACTTTAACATTATTTGATGAGTATTTTGGAAGAACAGGCTTTTTTAATATTTCTTGGTCAAGTGAAACTTTAAATAGTTATTTAAAAGATAGATTTAATATTATCCCTTTTGCAACCATTACAAGTTATATAAATGCTTTTGATAGTTTATATGATACTAGTACTATTATGTATAATCTCTTAGGAAATATTGTCGCTTGTATACCTATGGCTTTCTTTTTACCATTACTCTTTAAAAAACAGAATAAGTTTAAAGTATTTTTAATAACTATTATTTTATTTGTTTTAGGAATTGAATTACTCCAATTTATAACCTTATCAGGTAGTTGTGATATTGATGATTTAATTTTAAATGCTTCTTTTGCACTTATCATCTATAAAATATTAAAGATACCTTCAGTAAATAAATTGTTAAGAAATATTTTCTTATTAGAGAATAATAAAATAAAAAGAAGTTCTATTGTTAAAATAGTAATTGCCTTTTTAATAGTTGTAAGTTTAGGAGTAGGATTAGTTTTTTATAGAAAAACACTCTATGATAAAAACTTAGAAGAATATGATAATTATTATAATTATAGATTAGAAATAGTAGATGATTCCCTAGATTGTGATGGAGAAAAAGAATTGTTTTTTGAAGATAAATATTATGAATACTATTTTAATTGTAAAAAGAGTGACAATGTTTATGCAGTAATTAATGATAATGAAAAATATTTAGTGAAAGATTTATTAAATGATGATAATACGGATTACTATATTACGATTGATAAGATGAAAGATGCTGGCTTAGAATATACAAGAGTAAATAAATATGAGGAAATAAATATTAGTGGGACTGGAGAAATTTATGCCGATATTAAAATTGATGATGAAAAAAAAGTAAATATAGAAGAAGTAGAAGCTTATTCAGATTATGATATAAATAATCCTAATAGTTCTAAATATAGATTAAAGTTCTTTGTTATACCTAAAAAAGTTGGTGAAACGAATGCTAGCATTAGAATTCTAAATTCTAAAGATGATACATTGAACTTAGAAAAGAAATATAAAATAAATGTTGATAAAGATTTAAATGTAATTATTAAGGAGTTAAGTTAGAACTATTATGAAAATATATATTATAGGACCACCTGCATCAGGTAAAACAACTTTAAGTAAAGTATTAAGTAAAAAGTATAATATAAAAAGTTATGAACTAGATAAATTAGTTTTTGATGATCTTAATAATCATATTAGAAGAGATGATGAAACTATTAAGAAAATGTTTAATGATATTTTATCTAAAGATTCTTTTATAATAGAAGATGTAGGAAGAAGTAAATTTATTAAAGGATTAGAAAAATGTGATAAGATATATTATATAAGTTTAAATAAAAGAGATATTTATAAAAGAGTTATAAGACGGTGGCTTAATAGGAGGAAAGGTAAGGAAGAGTATAATTACAAACCAACATTATTACAGTTAATAGATATGTTTAAAATTGTTAATAGTTATTATAAGAAAGAAAAGAAGAAGTTAAATTATATAAATAGATTTAAAGAAAAAGTTATTTATTTAGATAAAGATAAATTAAATGAATTAGAAAATAGATAAGGAGTGAAAGTTATGTCATTAAAAAATGCAAAAGAACATTTAGAAAAATATGGATTAGATAGTAAAATAAAAGAATTTGATACATCATCTGCAACGGTGAAGGAAGCAGCACTTGCTTTAAACTGCAAAGAAGCTAAAATTGCTAAGACTTTATCATTTTTAGTAAATAATAAACCTATATTATTAGTAGCAGCAGGTAATAGAAAGATAGATAATTCCAAATATAAAAGTAAATTCAATGAGAAAGCTAAAATGCTTAAAGCTGATGAGGTAGAACCTCTTATTGGTCATAAAGTAGGAGGAGTTTGTCCCTTTGGTATAAATGATGGTGTTGATGTTTATTTAGATATCTCTTTAAAAGATTTTGATATAGTCTATCCTGCTTGTGGTAGCGAAAACAGTGCTGTAGAACTTACAATTAAAGAGTTAGAAGAAGCATCTAATTATAAAGAGTGGATAGATGTATGTAAAATAATAGAAGAAGGTTAAAGTATATGAAAAATATTTTATTATTATCATTTTTACTTTTATTAGTAGTTATCTCTTGTAATGTTATTATAGTAAATGCAAAGGAAACATCTTATAATAGTTCTGTAACTATTTTAAGAGCAGGTGGAGGAAATAGTAGCGGATCTCATTCAAGTTCTGGTGGTTCTAGTAGTAGTCATTATGGAAGAAGAGGTTATAGTAGTCCTCTTTCTAATATTATTTCTGCTATAATATTTATCATTATAATATTTGCATCCACTATAATCTTATATTTTAAAGTACTAAGAGCATCTTTTAATAGTAAAAGATATTTAAGACTATTAGATAATAAAGATATTACCTTTAAATATAAAACTATTGAAAAAAGAGTAATAGAAACATTCTATGTTGTAGAGGAAGCTTGGACTAATAATGATATTAGTAAAGCGAAAGACTATATGGATAAAGATTTATATGAGAATTTTAAGTCTAAACTTGAGTGGATGGATATTAATAATAGAAGAAATATCTTAAAGAAAATAAGATTAGTTAATCTAAAGCCTGTATCTGTTTATAATGATTTAGATGATAATAAAGATTTAATTTGGTTTTACATAAAAGGAAAAATGATAGATTATATTGTTGATACTAAGGCAAAGAGTATTATCAGTGGAAATACTAAAAATAAATCTTTTGTAGAGTTTTGGAAATTTGTAAAAGATGATGATAATGAATGGGTATTAAGTGAAATATTACAGGAAGATGAAAGTAAAAAGATTGGTTTATAAAATAAGATAGTAGCGTTTTAACTACTATCTTTTAGTCTCCAAACATTTCAAAGATTTCACTCATAAATGATTCTCTTTTTTGCTTTCTAGGTTTTTCTTCATAATGTTTTGCTTCTTTATTTATACTTTCTTTAACTTCTTTCTTTATATAAGCATCTTCTTTTTCCATAATTTTTTCAAGTTCTCCCCGATCTAACCAGATACCACGGCATTCTGGACAATAATCTATTTCTACACCGCATCTTTCACTCATTAGTAGAGTAACATCTTTACAAACTGGACATTTCATAAACATCTTCCTTTCTTTTTCTTTTTATTATAGCATTATTACCATAAATTCGTAAATAATAATATTGCAGATAAAATAAAAATATGATATAATACTTATCTTATTAAAAGGTGGTGTTTTTATGGTCGTTTTACCAATAATGAACAAAGATATAATGATGAAAATCACATTAAATTTTAAAAATCCTACAATACTAAGAAATCAACTTGATTCTAGTAAAGGAGAAACAGCAGTTAGTGATATAATTGTAGGAAAAAATTCTCTAAATTTATTAGATAAAAAAAGTATAGATAAAATGGCAAATAATCCTCTAGCTATTACTGAATTTATTAGAAAAAACATTGCCTATAGTAATACACCTATTAGTGATATTAAAATTAATACTAAAAAATATCCAAATAGTGATTTTTATGATACTTATATTATTCCAATTCCTAGTTATCAAAATAATAAAGTTACTGACTATATCTATGGCTTACTTGTCAATAGTATAAGATATAGTACACCTTTTTTAAATAAAGAAGAAAAACTTGATTTATCTAAATTAAAAATAGATGAATTATTTTCAACCACCATGTTACAGAAAGCTTTATATTTAAAAAATAGAGGTTTAGTTTCTGATGCTATAAAAGATACCTTAATAAAAGAAGGATATAGTAAACAAATAGAAATAATAGATTTTATTAACAGTTTAGATTATAGTATTAACGATCAAGAAATAGCTTTAATTTCCGAATATAATAAGATTATTGACTTTTTCTCTGCTGAAGGAAAAGCAAAAAAATTTTTAGTTAATTATAAGAATATAGCAAAAGAAAATTTTGATTGCTATGTCCTATTAGGAGCCTTTAATAATCTTCTTTATAATAAACCTCTAGAATGGCATAACCTATCAAAAGAACAACAAAAGATATTACAATTGAAATTATATAAGGATGCAGCATAATTATGATATTTGCTCGTTTAGAACCCTTAGTTGGCAAAGATAATATCAAACTTTTAAAAAATAAAACCATTCTTATAATAGGTTGCGGTGGTGTTGGCGGATATGTAATTGAAGCTCTTGCAAGAAGTGCAATCGGAAATATTATATTAGTCGATTTTGATAAAGTTGAGATTACTAATTTCAATAGACAAATAATCGCTACTTCTAATAATATAGGTAAATATAAAGTAGAATGTTTTAAAGAAAGAATTTCTACTATTAATAAAGAATGTAATGTCAGTACTTATTGTTTAAAATTAGATGAAAATAATATTAAAGACATTTTTAATACTAAAATAGATTTTGTAGTAGATGCTGTTGATGATGTAAATGCTAAAATTAGTATAATTAATTATTGTATAAAACATGATATAGATTTCATTAGTTCGATGGGAACAGGTAATAGATTAGATCCAAGTAAACTTGTAATTACAACCCTTGATAAAACTTATAATGATCCTTTAGCAAGAACAATTAGAAGAAAAATTAAAGATAAAAGTATTATGAAAAAAATAACAGTTTGTGTATCCCTAGAACTACCAAACAACACCACTAATA
This sequence comes from uncultured bacterium, assembly GCA_949284575.1. Taxonomy (GTDB): domain Bacteria; phylum Bacillota_I; class Bacilli_A; order RF39; family UBA660; genus Onthousia. The sequence goes on along the minus strand of CASDWO010000085.1, from coordinate 3,233 downwards.
AATCTGTTATTGCTTCTACTGCTTTTGTACCTAGTAGTGCAGGATTATTAATTGCAAGTTACATAATTAGAAAAATAATTTAAAAATATAAGTAAAAAATTTGTAGGAAGAATAAATTATTTATTAAAAAATAAAAAAACGAGATCAATAAGTAGTCTCGTTTTAAAATTTTCTATATAAACCTACAACTTTACCAAGTATAGTCACTTGATCTAAAATTATAGGTTCCATTGTGTCATTTTCTGGTTGTAATCTAAAATATCCGTTTTCTTTATAAAAAGTTTTAACTGTTGCTTCATTATCTTTATTCATAGCTACTACAGTATCACCATTATTAGCACTATTTTGTCTTTCTACGACTAGGATATCACCATCATAAATACCTACATTAATCATTGACTCTCCTTGAACCATTAAAGTAAATACTTCTTTTTTATTACCTAAAAGTTCTTTTGGTAAAGCAAAAGTTTCATCTGGTCTTTCAATTGCTTCAATAGGAGTACCAGCAGTTACTTTTCCTAAAAGAGGAACTTTAACAACTTCATCATCATCGGCTAAAAACTCATTATCTACTAAAACTTCAATAGTTCTATTAGTCCCTGTTCCTTTTTTAATATATCCTTTATTCACTAATTGTTTTAAATGAAAATGTATAGTAGCAGGACTAGATAATTTAGCTTCATCTCCGATTTCTCTAACTGTTGGTGGATACCCATTTTTAGCAATTAATTTTTTTATAATTTGCAAAATATCATATTGTCTATCAGTTAATTTTTCCATTTGACATACTACCTCCTTTATTTGTATTTAGTTTAGCATAGTAACTGTAAAATGTCAAACAAAAATTCGAAATAGTATTGACAGAAACAATTGTTCGAACTAAAATGGTATTAGAAAGAAGGAGTGATAGATATGTTAAATTTAAAAAATATTTTAAAAACTGCATTAGGAGTTAGTCTTATTTATATAATGGCTATTTTACTTACTTTATTTATGTGTGATCGAGTTAGTGAATTAGAAAGCAATGAGAAAGAAATAATTAACAAAACCGTAGCGATAAACTTAAAATAATTTTTAAATATTACTAGTAGTGTGGTACAATTAAATAAGAAAGTGAAAGGCAGTGGTTAAATATGAAAAAAATAATATTAGTCGATGGTAACAATCTTTTATTTAGAAGTTACTATGCTACTAGTTATAGCGGCGTTATTATGAGAAACTCTAAAGGGTTTCCTACTAATGGTCTATATGGTTTCATCAACATGATGAATAAAATAATTGAAGAAGAAAAACCTAGTTACATTATGGTAGCTTTTGATAAAGGTAAGACCTTTAGACATGAGAAATATGACTCATATAAAGCAGGTCGTAAAGAGATGCCTGATGAATTAAAAGTACAGTTTCCTAAAGCTAAAGAAGTTCTTGATGCCCTTGGAATTAAACACTTCGAAATAGATAACTATGAAGCAGATGATATAATAGGTACACTTGCAAAAGAAGTAGATCAAGAAGATGAATTTATTGCTACAATTATCTCAAGTGATAAAGATCTACTTCAATTAATCAGTGATGAAGTAGATGTAAAACTATTAAAGACTAAAGGTTCTATTAGATTTAATAAAGAAGTATTTAAAGAAACATATAAAGTTGATCCTATTAATATGATTGATCTTAAAGCTTTAATGGGAGATATGTCTGATCATATTCCAGGAGTTAAAGGTATTGGTGAAAAAACAGCAATTAACTTACTAGAAAAATATAAGACCTTGGATAATTTATATGCTCACATTGATGAATTAACTCCTAAAACAAAAGAAAAATTAGAAAGTGATAAAGAAAATGCTTATATGAGTTATGATCTTGCAACTATATATAGAGATGTAGATATTCCTTTTAGTTTGGAAGATTGTAAATATAAGGGCTTTGATAAAGATAAATATGTTGAGATTTTAGAAGAATTAGAATTTAAATCTTTACTAAAAAAAGTTAATAGTATGGATAGTAATACTTTAGATGATAATGACAGTAATAGTGATGATAAAAATATAGATATAAAAAAAATAGATGTTAAAGACTTCGATAGTAATAAAGAATATTCCTTTTATATAGAAATGGATGCTTATAACTATAATGAATCAGTTATTATAGGAGTTAGTTTTACAAATGATAGTGGAACTTGTTTTATAAAAGGAGAAGATGTTATTAATTATAGAAATCTTTTTGAAAATGATACTCCTAAATCTACTTATGACGTTAAAAAATGCTACATTTTATTAAATAAATTAGGTATTAAATTAAATAACTGTAACTATGATGCTATGATCGCTTCCTATCTATTAGACTATAAAATGAATGATGATATTACTACTTTAATGAATGATTTAAAAGTAGAAATTAAGTCTTTTGAAGATACTTATGGAACACTTAAAAGAAGAAAGAAAGTAGAGTTAGAAGAAACCATAGAACAGTGTAACTTAAAGAGTAGTTTTATCTATAATACTAAAAGTGAATTCTTACTTAAAATAGATGAATATGGAGAAACTAAATTATTTAGTGAAATAGAAATGCCTTTAGCATATGTTCTTATAGATATGGAATTAACTGGTATTAGAGTAAATAAAGATTATTTATTAAAGCTAAAAGATGAATTAGAAATTAAAATAAAAGATATGGAAGAAGATATTTATAAAGATGCTGGATGCGAGTTTAATATTAGTTCTCCTAAACAGCTAGGTGAAGTATTATTTGTAAAATTAGAATTACCATACCCTAAAAAGAGAAAGAAAGATGAGACTAGTTACTCTACTAGTAAAGATATTTTAGATAAAGTTAGTCCCTATCATCCTATAGTAAATAAAGTATTAGAATATAGAATGCTTACAAAACTTTATGCTAATTATGTTGTCGGACTTTTAGATAAAATAAAAGAAGATGGTAAGGTTCATACAATCTTTAATCAGTGTTTAACTAGAACAGGAAGACTTTCATCAACTGAACCTAATTTACAAAATATTCCTATTAGAAGTGATTATACAAGATTAATTAGAAAAGCTTTTATACCTGAAGATAACTCTATTATTATGAGTTCTGATTATTCCCAAATAGAGTTAAGAGTCTTTGCATCACTTTCTAAAGCTACTAACTTAATCCAAGCCTTTGTAGAAGATAAAGATATTCATTCTAAGACTGCTAGTGATATCTTTAAAGTAGATATTAAAGATGTAGATAAATCT
>CASDWO010000084.1 GCA_949284575.1 uncultured bacterium | reverse complement strand
TAATATTGTAGTTGTTGAATGTAATTGCGAAGAAATAGAAATAATAAGACCAAATAAAGATGGCAATTTTGTAGTTGCTACTAATGATTTCAATTCTAGTAAAATGAAACATTATAATAATTATGAAGTCGATAATTGGAAAGCTGAAGAACGATATTTTGTTGCATATAACACATTAAAAAATTCAAAAGACAATTACTCATTTGATTTAGTTAAAGATATTTTATCAGGAAAGTATGGGTTCATGTGTCAATATGATAGAAAAACTGATGCTGATACAGTATGGTCTGTTATCTATGATATTGGAAATAATGTAATTTATAGAGTTGAGGGAAATCCAAAAAGAAAAGAATTTAAAAGAGATATGAGGTTTAAATTTAAAAACTAGTATTAAATTATAATTTAGCACATAATAAGATTATCAAGTTAGAAATGGTAATCTTTTTCTTTTACTTACAAAACTGTAATTTTATATCTTGTTCATATATTTTATAATATTATCAGAGAGGAGAAAATTATATGGAAGTTTTAAAATTAGAAAATGTAAAAAAGTATTATGGTGTTAATACGAATATTACAAAAGCAGTAGATGGAATTTCATTTAATGTAGATGAAGGTGAATTTGTCGCTATCATGGGAGCAAGTGGCTCTGGTAAAACTACATTGTTAAATTGTATTTCTACTATTGATAATGTTACTGCTGGACATATCTATGTTGGTGGTAAAGATATTACCGAAATCAAAGAAGATGATATGGCAGATTTTAGAAAAGAAAATTTAGGTTTCATTTTTCAAGATTTCAATTTACTAGATACTTTAAGTATCGAAGAAAATATTTCTTTATCTTTAATTATCAATAATGAAGATCCAAACAAAGTTGATAATAAAGTAAAAGATATTGCTACTAAATTAGGAATTTCAGATGTTTTAAAGAAGTTTCCTTACGAAGTATCAGGAGGTCAAAAACAAAGATGTGCTTGTGCAAGAGCTTTAATTAATCACCCAAAATTAATTTTAGCAGATGAGCCAACAGGAGCATTAGATTCAAAATCTTCAAGAATGCTTTTAGAAACAATGGATGATATGAACGATAAGTTAAAGGCAACTATTCTTATGGTAACTCACGATTCGTTTAGTGCTAGTTTTTGTAAAAGAGTATTGTTCTTAAAAGATGGTAAAATTTTCAATGAAATAGTCCGTGGTAATAAGTCAAGAAAAGAGTTCTTTGATGAAATAATTGATGTATTGACATTATTGGGTGGAGATGTAGGAAATGTTAAGTAAATTAGCAATTAGAAATGTAAAACGAAGCAGTCGTGATTACATTATTTATCTAATTACCATAACAATAGCATTTTCACTTATGTTCGCTATGAATTTAGTATCATGGTCAGATGCTGTTGTGGATCTTTATGACAACATGAATGATACATTTAAAAATGTAGTTATATTTATAAATGTAATTGTTGTTTTTGTTATATGTTTTTTAATTAATTATACAACAAAGTTCATGTTTGAAAAGCGGAGTAAAGAGTTTGGAACATATATGCTTTTAGGAATAAAGAAGAAAAAGATTTCAAGATTATTCCTTTTAGAAAATATATTGTTTGGTTTTATTGCTCTTATACTTTCTATTCCAATAGGATTTGTATTTAGTCAATTTATATCTTTATTTATTGTAAAAATTATGGAATTACCGCAAGCAATTTTTATTGAATTTAATTTTATGTCTGTTGTATTATTATTACTTTACTTTTTCCTTATTTATTTGTTTGTATTATTCTTGGCTCATAGAAGAATTAAAAAAATAAATATTTACAATTTATTGTATTTAGAAAAACAAAATGAAGAAAAAGTTATTAAGAAAAACAAGAATCGTAATTTATTGTTTGTTATTAGTATGTTAATTGGAATTGGCTCTTATATTTTTTTGCATTCTACTTTAACTAATGATGTTATGATGGATACCTCATTTTTAACCTATATGATGGTTGGTATTCTATTATTTATTATAAGTATTTATGGTGTAATGTTTAGTCTATCTGATTTCATACTTTCTATTGTTTTGAAAAGTAAAAAAATCAAGTATAGTAAAGATAATTTATTTGTAGCTAGAACATTCTCATCCAAAGCAAGAACAATGGGAATGACATTTGGGACACTCGGTGTTTTGATTATGTTCACTTTATTGTTTTTAAATTTTTCTAGTTTAAATAAAGCATCTTATGATTATATAAATGAAACGACTTCACCTTTTGATGTATCAGCGTTCTTTGAAACAGAAGAACCTCTTTCAAAAGTTTATGATGTTGTAGATGAGAATTACACAATTGTAGATAGTGTTAGATATAATGTGTATTTGAATACTAATTCAAATATTGAGAAACTTTTACCAGCATATTCTTATACTAGTGAACCTTATGATAAAATTATCAGATTAAGTGATTATAATCATTTATTAAAGATAAAAGGGAAAAATCAAGTAACTTTGAATAATGATGAATATATCCTCGTTTATGATAGGTCAGATTCATTTCTAGCAGAAGATAGTTCAATTAAAACGATTACATTATCAAATGGAATAACACTTAATCAAAAGAATGCAACAACAGAACTTTCGTTTTCTGGACTTACAAATGCAGGATATGCAGTTGTTGTACCAGATGATGCGATAAATGGATTGGGAATTTACCAATATTTTATGGCTATTGATACAAAAGAAGATACATCAGCTGAATTAGAGAAAAAACTTGTAGAAGCACTTAGATCTGATTTATGTGAAGTAGATGAAGAAGGTCATGAGTTTTGTTCAACTTATCGTATTAATATAAGGGGAACTACTTTAGAAGAATCAAATGTAATGTCTGCCATTGTAACAGCAATTTGTGTTTATATGTCCTTTATCTTTTCAGCAATAGTTGGAACAATACTTGCAATACAAACATTAAGTGATTCTACAAAATATAATTATCGTTACACAGTATTAAAACGACTTGGAGTAAAAGATGAAAAACTTTATAAGACTATTAGAAAACAGTTATATGTTTTATTTGGTGTACCAGCAATTTATCCAATTATAATTAGTTTTGTTATAGTGTACTTATTAAATAGAGTATATAAAGCAATATTACCAAGTCCAACATTTTATTTAAGTTGTTTTGGTGTAAGTATCTTGATATTTATAATGATATATGTAATTTACTTTATTGCAACTTATTTTGGATTCAAAAGAAATATTGATAAGAGTTAGAGGAGTAATGTAATATAGTATAATATTAATAGAAATGTGGTGATGTTATGAATATTGTAATTGTTGAAGATGATCCGATCATCAGAGAAAAACTATCTATACTTTTGCAAGATGTTGGTTATAAAACTACATTGATAGAAAATTTTGAAAATGTTGTAGATAATTTGTTAGAAATAGATGCTAATTTGATTTTACTAGATATTAATTTACCTTATATGAATGGATATGATATATGTAAGAAAATAAAAGAAAAATCAAATATACCAATTATCTTTGTTACAAGTCGTGATACAACAGAAGATGAAATTAAGAGTATTAGAGTAGGTGGAGTTGATTTTATAACAAAGCCATATAATAAAATTGTTCTACTCGAGAAAATCAAAAGAGCATTAAAATTAAATAATCCTATTAATTTTAGAGAACTAACTAAAAACGGTTATACTTTGGACTTGCATTTATCCATCTTGAAATATCAAGATAAAGAAATAGAATTAACACGTAACGAGTTTCGTATTCTTTATTATTTCTTCACTAATTCAGGAAGACTTATTACTAAAGATGAATTATTAGAAAAACTTTGGAATGATAAGTATTATTTAGATGATAATATTTTATCAGTAAATATTAATCGTTTAAGAAATAAAGCAAAAGAGATAGGAATTACTGACTTTTTAACAAATATAAGAGGAAAGGGATATAAACTATGAAATTGTTGAGTTATTTAGAGAATAAAATATTTTATATTCTATTTCAAATATCAACCATCATTGTATTATCAGTTTTATTAGGTTTTGCTGAAATACCATTATTTTATATTGCTTTAATTGATATTATTTTATTAGTTCTACTAATTAGTTATTTATTTTGTGATTATCATTTCCAAAAGAAAAAATATTTGCAAATTACTGATTTAGTTGATGCTTTAGATGAAAAGTATTTTATATCAGAGATAATTCCTAAAAGTAGTAATGTAGAAAATAAGGCATATATCTATGCTTTAAAACAAGCAACAAAATCAATGAATGATAAGATAAGTAAATTGGAACAAGAAAACTTAGATTATCGAGAATATATAGAAAGTTTTGCTCATGAAATTAAAACACCAATTTCGGCATTATCTTTATCATTTGATAATAGTAAAGATAAAATATCAAAAAAAGAATTAAATAAAATTGATATGTATGTAGATCAGATTTTATATTATGCACGAAGTGAGAATCCAGAAAAAGATTATTTTATAAAAGAACTAAACTTATCAGATGTTATTCATAAAGTTTTATTAAAATATAGGGTATATATACTGGATGAAAAAATATCAGTACAAGTGAATCATTTAGAAAAGAAAATATATAGTGATGAGAAATGGTTAATATTCATTGTTTCACAAGTCATTCAAAATTCAATTAAATATATGAATAAGAAAGATAAAAGGATTGAGATAAATGCAAGTGAAAATAAAGATAATGTGATATTATTTATAAAGGACAATGGCTGTGGAATCAAAGATAGTGATTTATCTAGAGTATTTGAAAAGGGTTTTACTGGTAGTGATAGAACTAAATCAAAATCTACTGGTATTGGTTTATATCTTTCTAAAAAGATTTGTAATAAGTTAGGACTTGAAATCAATATATATTCAAAGTACAAAGAAGGGACTAAAGTTGAAATTATTTATCCGAAAAGTAATTTTAATAAAATGGATTAAAGCTACTAATTTAGTAGTTTTTTTAATTTCTATATTG
>CASDWO010000083.1 GCA_949284575.1 uncultured bacterium | reverse complement strand
TTCATTTCATATGTTATATAACTTTCATTTCTAACATCAGTTAAATTACTAAACATATTTAATAAATCAGGAAGATATTTATTAATAATAGAATATAATTCCTTTATCAAATCTTTATTTTTTCTTAATTCTCTTCTTTGCCTTCTGTTCATTACTACATACCACCTTTTTATTATGTAGTAATTATATCAAATTTATTGCGAAAAAAAATTACTCTTTTTTACTGGATATGGTTATTTCTATTGACTTTAGGATTAATTCTAAAAAACAAATAAACTGTAAAGTTATGCAAAAAAAGTATAACTTTTTTGTTAATTATACATTCTATCAAATTAAAATGTTATAATGAATTTAGAAAGGAAGGATTAAATGAAAGGATTAAAAATATTCCAATATGGATGTGGAAAAATGAGTGTCTATACTATGAAATATGTCATAGATAATGGAGGTACTATAGTTGGTGCAGTCGATATTAATCCAAGTGTTATAGGAAAGGATATCGGCGAGATAATGGGAATAGACAATGTAGGAGTAGTTGTTGAAAATGCTAATAAGGCAGAAGAACTTCTAACTGAATTAAAACCTGATTGTGTTATCGTTACAACTATGAGCCTTCTAGCTGATGTAGAAGATGCCTTAATGGTATGTGCTAAATGTGGAGTTAATGCTATTACTACTTGTGAAGAAGCATTCTTCCCAATGAACTCTAACCCTAACTTAACTGCAAAAATTGATAAGCTTGCAAAAGAAAATAATTGTACAATTACTGGTAGTGGTTATCAAGATGCTTTTTGGGGTAATTTAATTACAACCTTAGTAGGTGCAAGTCATAATATTACTAAGATAAAAGGTAGTTCTTCTTATAATGTAGAAGATTATGGTATTGCACTTGCTAAAGCTCATGGAGCAGGACTTACAAAAGAAGAGTTTGATGAGCAAGTAGCGAAAGCTGATGAAATAAGTGATGAAGAAAGAAGAAAAGTAATAGAAAGTGGTGCTTATGCTCCATCATATATGTGGAACGTTAATGGCTGGCTTTGTGATAAACTAGGACTAACTGTTATTAGTCAAAGACAAAAATGCGTTCCTCAGTTTAATGATTATGATATTGAATCATCTACTTTGGGAATGACTGTTAAAGCAGGTATGGCTACAGGTATGAGTGCTGTTGTTACAACTGAAACAAAAGAAGGAATAATTTTAGAAACAGAATGTATTGGAAAGGTTTACAATAAAGATGAGTTTGATAGAAATGAATGGACAATATATGGTGAACCTGATACAACTCTAGTAATTGAAAAGCCAGATACAGTAAGACTAACTTGTGCTTCAGTAGTAAATAGAATTCCTGATGTAATAAAAGCTGAAGCTGGATTTATTCCTACATCACAAATGGGAGAGTTAAAATACTTAAAAGAATCAAACAACTAAAATATCCACAGTATCTGTGGAAAAAGATAAAGATGCTATTTTTATACTAGCATCTTTTAAACTTTAATTTGACGAACTTTCAAAATACACATATAATATCATTAAAGAAAAGAGGCAAGATTATGAGACTTAGTAGATTAAATATTAAAAAAATAAATATAAATGATGTAGATAAAAACTATTCAGGTCAAGATATCTTAATGAAATTAGGAGAATTATATCAATATGAAAGTGGTATCTATGGTTATGGAAATCTTTGGACAAAATTAGAACGAAATGTTGAAAATATTATAATTGAAGAACTTGATAAAGTAGGGTGTATTCAAGTAGAATTTCCTAAACTTCAACCAAAGAAAATCTGGGAACAATCTAATAGATGGAATATGTATACAAAAGAAGGAGATATTATGTTTACCTTAGATAATAATCTAGGTGAATATGGTCTTGCTCCAACAGCAGAAGAATGTGCAACCCTATTTGGTGCTAATAGACTTTCATCATATAAAAACCTACCTGCAATATATTATCAAATAGGAGAAAAGTTTAGAAAAGAAATAAGAACTAGAGGTTATCTATTTAGACCAAGAACCTTTGTTATGATGGATGCTTATTCTTTTGATAAAAACGAAGAAGATATGAAAAAAACCTATATTTTAATGCATGAAGCTTATCTAAATATCTTTAAAAGATTAGGTATTGAAATAATGCCTACAGTAAGTGATAATGGTGTAATAGGAGGAAGTGTTGCTGAAGAGTTTCAAGCAGCAACTAAGCTTGGAGAAGATACTATCCTTTATGATGAAAATCAAAATCTAGGTATTAATAAAGAAGTATTAGAATTTGCTAATAAGGATGATTATCTAAAACAATTAGATATAACTGATACTAGTAAATTAAAAGAATATCAAACAGTAGAATTAGGTAATAACTTCCAATTAGGAACAAAATACTCAGAAAGTATGAAATTATTCTATACTGATGAATCTGGTAATAATAAGCCATACTATATGGGCTGCTATGGAATTGGATTAGGTAGAATAATCGCTTGTCTAATAGAGAATAATGTTATTAAAAAAGATGATAAAATTAAAGGATTCGCTCTACCTTATAAAATCGCTCCATATAAAGTACAAATTATCTATAATGAAAATAATAAAGATAAAGCAGAAGATTTATATAAAGAATTAACAGATAATAATATTAATGCTATTATCGATGATAGAGAAAACTTAACTATTGGTAATAGAATAAATGATATATATGTACTAGGTACTCCTAAAATGATTATATTAGGCAATAAATTTGATGGAGAAAACTATTCTATTGAAGATACAAAAAATAATACTACTGATACAGTTGAGGTATCTAAAATAGTTAATTATTTTAAAAAAGTATAAAAGACTCGAGTCACGAGTCTTTTACTATTTAAACAATATTTTTCTAAGTGACTTAGAAATTTCATCTTTACTTTCACATTCACTATAAATGCCATTTTCATTAATAATGGTAGCATAATGTTTACCATGTCCAATCCTTGATAAGTCATTTGCAACAATATAGTCTGCTTTATTTTTTTCTCTTAATTTAGATGCTACATTAAGTAGTTCCTCTTTAGAAACACCATCGAGTAACTTAAAACCAATTAATTTTATATTAGGATCAAACTCCTTAATACTACTGATCACTTTAGGAGTAAGTCCTAACTTAACCATTAAATTATCTTGATATGATGATATCTTATGAGTATTATCCATTATTATATCAGGATTTTTTATAACATCTAAAATAACCTTTTCTAACTCATCTTTATCAAACTCTTTATTATATACTTCATTAGCAATTAAAGAAGCAAGTTGTTCTCCAGTAATAGCATATTCCCCGTAATAATCACCAACAGCTGCAGAATGCACTACTCCATAAATATCATTATTAGTAATAATATCTTTTAGTGCTTTAAGTAACTCTAAAGCAGATTCTATTTGCACAAGTTCAAGTTTTTTACTTTTATTTCTAGGCTTATAAGCAAGTTTAGGTGAAATATAATATAGCTTACCTAACTCCTCCTCTTTCAATAATTCATCTGCCACTATCGCTCCCAACGCTCCTGTTGACATATTAGTAATTTTCATAACTGCATCAATCCTCTCATTAGTAGGACCACTTGTTACAATTATATTTTTCTTATTATTCATATTTCTTCCTCCTCAATTGCATTATACTTAAAAACATGATATAAGTATAATATATATTATTTATATTAAATATAAGGAGAAATTATATGAACATTAACTATGAACTATACAAGGTATTTTATGAAGTAGTAATAAATGGGAGTATTTCTAAAGCTAGTGAATCAATGTACATATCTCAACCTGCTGTATCTCAAGCAATTAAGAACTTAGAAGAAAAACTAGGAGGTAAGCTTTTAATAAGAACAAAGAAAGGAATAGTCTTAACAGAAGAAGGTAAGGTTTTATTTGATTATGTAAAAAAAGGAATAGAATCCTTTCAAAATGGAGAAAATGCTTTCTTAAATTATCTTAATCTAGATAGTGGTTCTATAAGAATAGGGGCAAGTACTACTATAACAAGAAATATTGTTATGCCATATCTTGAAAAATTTCATAAAAAATATCCTAAAGTAGATATTAAGATAACAAATGAACTAACAACAAATCTTATAACAGCTTTAAGAAATGGAGATTTAGATTTATTAGTTGTAAATCTTCCTATGAAAGAAAGTAAAGATTTAAAAATTATTCCAATTTGTGAAATACATGATATTTTTATAGGAAATGAAAATTATTATAATAAAACTAAAGGAAATATAAGAATAGAAGAGCTATTTAACTATCCCTTAATTACACAAAAAGAACCTAGCAATACAAGAACATTTTTAAATGAATATTTAAAAAGTAATAATATTTCTACTAATATTCCTAATGAGATAGTTAGTTACAGTCTAATTATAGATTTTGTTAAAGCAGGTTTTGGTATTGGTTATGCCACTAAAGAATTTATAGAAGATGACTTAAAAGAAAAAAGACTATATGAAATTAAAGTAATACCTAAAGTTCCTAAAAGAGAAGTAGGTATTGTTACATTAAGTAAAACTATTCCAAATTATAGTTCTAAGAAATTAATTGAATTAATGCAAAGAAAATAAAGTGTGTTATAATAAAATAAAAATGGGAGGTAACTTATGGTTGAAATAAATAAAGAAGAGGATGCAAATGGTTATGAAAGATTCAAGATAATAATCGATGATGGAAACTTCAATATAAGTTTTGGAGGCACTTTAGATTTATATTGGTCTTATTATCCAAAAGAAAATATTAGGGATTGGCCTTTATTTAAAACTTTCACTATCACCAAAGAAAATTATTTTCTATATCAAAAAGTAGACGAACTATATATAAGAATTAAAGAACGAAGACCTTATCAAAAAGTAGAAAAAGATGATTATGAAACTTTTTTAGAGGAACTGGACTTAGGAACTTTAAATGAGATTTCAAAAATTGATTATACTTATGAAAAATTATTTCAAGATGACATTATAAAATGGTATTCAGATGATGCACCATTAAAAGAAGCTAGCAGAGTAGAAATAGAAAAAACAGAAGATGCTTATACTATAACCTTTTATCAAGGCAAAGAAGAATATGATTTTCCTACTTACACAGTTCGTTTTAGAAATAGTGGCAGTAGATATCATCCATATAACTTTACTTTTATGAATATGTATAATAGTTTAAGTGAATATGATCCTAATTACCATCAAATTCATATAGAAGAATATTTATACAATAAAAAATTACAAAAAATAAAAAAATAAGGAGCCAAAATTGGCTCCTAAATCTATATATATGAGGATCTTCACACTTAACAGTGAACCTTCCTCATTAATACTATATGCACAAATTAAAAAAATATACAAAAAATATTTTGTTATAAAAATAAATATCTTGTATAATACTAATAAAGAGAGTTGATAAGAATGAGTAAAGTTGAACTATTAAGAGAATTAACAAGCGAAAAAGAAGAAATACTAAGTTTATGGAGGTCACTTTGACACAGATAATAAACTAAAAAAACAAGATGAGTTAGAAAAAGAAACAACCAAAGAAGGCTTTTGGAATGATCCTAGTAAAGCAGAGACTACTATAAATGAACTAAAGAGCTTAAAGGATCAAACTTCAAAGTTAATAGACCTAAAGAAAAAGATACTAGACTCTATCGAACTATTAGAAATGATTGATGAAGAACATGATACTGAAATGTTAAATACAATTGAAGAAGATAATAAAACTATTCAAATGGATTTAAAGAGTTTAAGTATCTATCTATTATTTAATAAACCATATGATAAAAATAATTGCATCGTTGAAATACATCCAGGAGCAGGAGGAACAGAATCATGTGACTGGGCTAATATGCTTTATAGAATGTATACAAGATACTGTGAAAAAAAGAATTTTAAAATAGAATTACTTGACTATCAGCAAGGTGAAGAGGCAGGACTTAAGAGCGTTTCTTTCAAAGTAAAAGGAGACTATGCTTATGGTTATTTAAAAAATGAAAAAGGTGTTCATCGGCTAGTAAGACTATCCCCTTTTGACTCATCTAACCGTCGGCATACTTCATTTGCAAGTATTGATGTAACTCCTGAAATCTCTAAAGAAATCAAAATAGATTTAAATGAAAAAGACTTAAAAATAGATGTTTATCGGTCAACTGGTGCAGGAGGTCAAGGAGTAAATACAACAGATAGTGCTGTTCGTATTACCCACTTACCAACTAAAATAGTTGTAACTTGTCAAAATGAAAGAAGTCAAATTCAAAATAAAGAGACCGCTTTACAAGTTTTAAAAAGTAAATTATATGTATTAGAAGAACAAAAAAAAGAACAAGAGCTAGCTAATGAAAAGGGAATTCAATCTAATATTGATTTTGGTAGTCAAATAAGAAGTTATATTTTACATCCCTATTCCTTAGTTAAAGATCATCGTACTGGTTATGAAACAAGTGATACTAAAAGAGTTTTAGACGGAGCTATAGATGATTTTATTGAAAGTAATCTAAAAGGAGGCGCCTATGGAAATAAAGCACAAACTTAAAATAAAAGAGTTAATAGAATTTATAATAGGTTGTCTTTTTGTCGCTTTAGCATTTAATCTTTTCATGTCTCCCAATAACTTAGTAGCAGGAGGAGTAAGTGGTTTTTCTCTAGTATTAAAACACTTCTTTGGTCTTAATCCTTCTACTATTATATCAATAGCTAATATCTTATTAATCATATTATCATTTCTAGTACTAGGAAAAGAAAAAACAAAGATGACTATCTTAGGCTCTATCCTTTTCCCTATATTTGTTAGTCTAACAGAACATCTTTCTACTTATATAAGCTTTAAAGAAAGTGAAATGATTTTAATTGCTGTTTTTGGAGGTGTCTTACAAGGATTAGGAGCAGGTCTTATATTTAGAGCAGGTTACTCAACAGGTGGAACAGATATTCTAAATATGATCGTCTCTAAAATTTTTAAAATTAGTTTAGGTAATAGTATGTTTTTTACTGATGGATTAATCATCGTAATAGGAGCCTTTGTTTTTGGTTTTAATCATTTAATGTATTCTTTAATAATTTTATATTTAATCTCTACCATAACTGATAAAGTTGTTTTAGGAATATCAGATTCTAAAGCATTTTATATTATCACTTCTAAAGAAAAAGAAGTTAAAGACTTTATTATCAATAAACTACAACATGGTGTAACTGTCTTTAATGCTAAAGGTGGCTATAATCTTGAAAAACAAGATGTCTTAATGTGTGTTATTCCTACAAGAGAATACTATCGTCTAAAAGAAGGAATAAAAGAAATAGATGAGAATGCCTTCTTTGTTGTTACTGATTCTTATGAAGTAGAAGGTGGTGCTTAAAATGAACACCAACAATATAAATAATAAATTAGTTTATCGTTATTTTATTTTAATAATAAGTCTTTTTTTCTCTTCCCTTATCTTTAATCTCTTATTATTACCTACTAGTCTAGTAACTGGTGGTATGAATGGAGTAGCCATTATTTTTAATCATCTTTTTGATATTTCTCCTGCTCTTATCATTTTTCTAGGATCAGGAATCTTACTATTACTTAGTTTTATTTTCTTAGGTTTTAAAACTACCTTAGCTTCTATAACGGCCACAATAGTTTATCCATTTTTTGTATCAATAACAGAACCACTAACCAAATATATTATTATAAATACTGATGATTTAATTTTACTAAGTATTTTAATTGGTATTTTATTAGGAATAACTAATGGCTTAATGTATAAAGTAGGCTTTAGTAACGGTGGTTTAAACATAATCAGTCAAATTCTTTATAAAAAATTAAGAATTTCTTTATCTAAAAGTACTATGGCAATTAATTTTCTCGTTGTCTTAGCAGGAGGCTTCTACTTTGGCTTTAATATGATGTTATATGCTTTTATAATTATTTATATTAGTAGCTTTGTTATTGATAAAGTAATACTAGGTACTTCTAAAAATAAAGCCTTTTATATAACTACTAGTGAGGATAAAAAAGTAAGAGATTTCCTTATTAATACCCTTCATCACACTGTAACAATCTTTGATGTTAAAGGTGGATTTTTACAAAAGAAAAGAAAGGTTTTATTAGCAGTTGTACCTACAAGAGAATATTTTAGACTAAAAGAAGGAATTAACAAAATAGACCCTAATGCCTTCTTTATAGTAACTGATGCCTATGAAGTAAAAGGCGGCAAATAGAAAGTGAAAAAGTCCCTACTAATTCACTTTTTCTTTTGCAATAATATCAATTCCCAAATTTTAGCTATATACATATCTTGTCGAAATATGTTATAATAAAATTCGATAGGATGATGATAATGGATTTAATAAGAGTTAAAAATGTAAATAAACAATATAAAAATGGTGTAACAGCTATTTATGACCTTACTATAAATATCAAGAAAGGCTCTTTTGTCTTTGTAATAGGAGGATCAGGCTCAGGTAAAAGTACATTTATCAAAATGTTATACCGTGAAGAAAAACCAACTAGTGGCGAAATAATAGTTGGAGGTATCAATGTTGCCAAACTAAGAAATTCTAAAGTATATAAACTTCGAAGAAAACTAGGAATAGTTTTCCAAGATTATCGTCTTTTACCTAAACTAACAGTTTATGAGAATGTCGCTTTTACAATGGAAGCCTTAGGGGCTAAGAAAGATGAAACAAGAAGAAAAGTATTAAAAGCTCTAGAATTAGTTGGCCTAAAAGCTAAAATACATAACTATCCAGATCAATTATCAGGAGGAGAACAACAACGTGTCGCTATTGCAAGAGCTATTGTAAATGAGCCTAAAATTCTTCTATGTGATGAACCAACTGGAAATCTTGATCCTGATCGTAGTATTGAAATAGTAAAAGTTTTAGAGGAAATAAATAAAACTTGTGGTACAACTATTATTATGGCTACCCATGATAAAGATATAGTTAATATGATGCAAAAAGAAGTTATTCTTTTAAAAGATGGGCGACTAATTAAACATGAAGAAAAGGGGGGATATGAAGAATGAAATTCTTTAGAATGTTAAGAAGAAGTATCCGTGATGCCTTTAAAAGTGTTTTTAGAAACTTTAGTTTATCATTAGCTTCAATCTCTTGTATTACAATCACTTTATTAATAGTAGCTATTTCTATCTTAATAACCTTTAATGTTCAAAACTTTACTAAAGAGATGGAAAAAGATTTAACTATCGTTGTTTTCTTAAATAATAATACAACAGAAGAACAAGCTCAAGAATTGATGAGTGAATTAGAAAAGATGAGTAATGTTGAATCATTAACATACCAAAGTAAAACAGCAATAAAAGAAGAAATGCGAAAAGAAAGTGAAATCTTTGATGAAGTAATGAGTAGTTGGGATGAAGATGATAATCCCTTAAAGGACACATTTCAAGTAAAAGTAAAAGATGTTGAGAAAATATCTTCAACAGCTAACCGTATTAGTAAATTAGAAAATGTAAGCACTGTAAGATATGGTGAAGGTATGGTTGATAACTTAATATTAGCTTTTGAAGCCGCTCAAAAAATATCTTATGGAGTAGTAATAGCATTAGTTTTAGTAACTGTATTTTTAATTATTAATACAATTAAATTAACAATTTTCTCAAGAAAAAGAGAAATATCAATTATGAGATTAGTAGGAGCTAGTAATTTTACTATTAAGACCCCATTTATTATTGAAGGAATGATTTTAGGGATTCTTGGATCAATTATTCCTATCTTAGGAATATGCTTTGGTTATGTAGCTCTTTATAATCATTTTGATGGTTATTTATATAGCAGAATGATTGAATTAATTGCTCCTGAACCATTTATCTACCTTGTTTCAGCAATTGTTCTTGTAATAGGTATACTTGTAGGTATGATAGGTTCAGCATCTGCTGTAAGAAAGTATTTGAAGGTGTAATTATGAAAAAGAAAAATAAAATAGTAATACTTCCCTTAATGATCTTTACATTAACGATTGGTTTTTTACCTATCAATGCTTCCGCTAAAACTATTACTGATTTTGAAAATGAAATTAATAAATTTACTAAAGATTTAGAGGAAAAAGAAGCAAAGATTGCCAAAAATGATGCTGAAGTAGCCGAGATTAAAAAACGTATTAATGAAATAGAAAGTCAAATACAAAAAATAGAACAAGAAGCAAATGAACTACAAGAAGAAATAGAAAGATCAAATCAAGAAATAGCCGAAAAAAGTGAACAAAGTAAAAGCCTATTTCAATATTTACAAGTAAGTGAAGGTGAAAATGCTTATTTAGAATATGTTTTTGGAGCGACTAGTGTCACTGATATGGTATATCGAATGGCTATTGTAGAACAATTAACTGAGTATAATAATCAAATAATGGAAGAATTAGAAACTCTAATAAAAGAAAATCAACAACGAAAAGAAGAATTATCTTTAAAACAAGAAGAATTAAATAAACTAACAAAAGAACTAGAAGAAGAACAAGAAAGAATTAATGCCGAGTCTTCTGCTATTAGAGATAGTATGCCTAGTGTAGAGCAACAATTAAAAGAAGCAAAAGCAAACTTAACTTACTATAAAAACTTAGGCTGTGGAGCCAATGAAGATATTTATGATTGCCAATACCGAGTTGAACAATCAAATGATAGTGGAGTTTCGCTTCCTTCTGTAAGTGGATTTTCAAGACCTATGGAAAATGGATATGTAACTCAAAACTGGTCAGGTTATGGAGGACATTTAGGAATAGATTTATCAAATACAAATAAGACTATGCCTATATATCCAATAGCAGAAGGAATTATTACGAGAATCTATCATGATGCTGATGATGCGTTATGTGTAGCTATTAGACATAATGTTGGTGGACGTTATATTTATTCTTCTTATGCTCATTTAAGTTCATATGGTAATATTTATGAAGGTCAATATGTAACAACAAATACTCATATTGGTAATATGGGTAATACCGGATATTCTTTTGGAGCTCATCTTCATTTAGAAGTTGCTACTTGTCACTGGACAAGTGGTGGAGGATGTAGTTGGAAAGAATATCAAAAAAGAACAATTAATCCACGTCAATATGTAGGATTCCCAAGTAGTTTAAGAACTTGGTGGTATGGTAAATAAAAGTAACTATTCACAACCTAAAGTGAAATAGTTACTTTTTTTTACACAATTATTATGATAAAATCCCACAATTATATGATAATATAATAATGAAAATAAAAGGAGTTTTAAAGATGGGAAATACATTAGGTAAATTACAAAC
>CASDWO010000082.1 GCA_949284575.1 uncultured bacterium | reverse complement strand
TGATTATATTTATAACAATGAAAAAGAAGCGAATTATTCTATATTTGAACATTCCACTTCTACTAATTTACCTTGTTTGCATTCTAATTCTATTGTTTCCAAAGCATTATATAATATTATCAACTATTAATTTTGCTTTCCAATAAATTTAGACTCCGTCATACATAAGTTACTATTTAATGCTATTTAATGCTATTTAACTTCTTCTAATAGTTTTTTAGTCTTATCATATAAGTTTTCATTAGTATTAATATCATAACAATTAGGATAATAAAATATTTTAGATTTACTTCTTCCAAAAACAGTAGAAGAACTATCTCGTTGAGGCTTCCACTCATATTTTTTATTAACTATTTCTTCATCAATAAATTTTAGAATCTTATCATATTCTTCATCTGTTAATTCTTTTATTAAATATATATTTTCTAATGGAATATTATTTTTTTTAATAAATGGCGTCATAAAAACATATAAAGAGTAACCATATACTTTCTTATCTTTTGTTATAATAGTTCCACTTCTACCTGGACTAATACTCAAATTAGCTTTAACTTCTACTCCTAAAATACTATTTTCTTTTAACTTATCTACTAACTTTTGCATACTTATCTCCTTCTTTCTGGTATAATTGTATTATATTTAATAATTAATTTGGTCACATTGAAGGAGACAATTTATGAAAGAAAAATTAAATGAATATATTAATGAAAACTTAAAAGCAATACCTCGTATAAGAAGAAGATTAAGTAATTATCAAACTTCAAAAGTTGATAATTATATTAATGAAAGTAATAAAGAAAGTCATTTCCAAGAATTATTATTTAAGTATATTGATGATAGGGGATTAAAAGATAGTGATGTCTATAATAAAGTTCATATTGATAGGAGATTATTTTCTAAAATTAGAAGTGATATTAATTATCACCCAAGTAAAGAAACAGTTATATTATTAGGATTATCATTAAAGTTAAATGAAGAAGAAATAGATAAACTATTAAACAGTGCCTCGTACTCACTACCTAAAAACAGTATCTATGATTTAATTATTAGGTTTTGCTTTAGCGAAGGAATATATGAGCTTAAAGATGTTAATGACTTATTAGAAACATATAACTGTAAATTATTTTCATACTAAAAGAAGAAATCTTTACTTAGACTTCTTCTTTTTCATATCAAGTAGTACTTCTTTTCTTGAGAAGTTTTCTTTACCTTTTTTATCTTTACCAATCGCTTTTACTAAGATAGTATCTCCAACTTTTACAACATCTTCTATTTTTTCAACATGTTTAGTATCAAGTTGAGATACATGAACTAAACCTTCACATCCAGGCCATACTTCTACAAAGCAACCAAAGTCATGAACAGCAACTACTTTCGCTTCATAAATTTTACCTACTTCTACTTCTCTTGCAACATCTTCTATCATCTTAACTGTCTTATCAATAATATCTCCATCAGTATGATATACAATTACTCTACCATCATCTTCTAAATCTACTTTAACAGCGTTAATATTATTAACATCAGTAACATTACTAGCATCACAAATAATCTTAGTAATCATTTCTCCACCTTTACCAATTACATCACGAATTTTAGAAGGAGAAATATAGAATACTTTCGTCTTAGGAGCATATTTAGATACTTCCTTACGAGGTTCTGCTATTTGTTTTTTAATAACATCAAGAATCTCAAGTCTTGCCTTACGAGCTTGTTCTAAAGCTTCCTTTAATATCTCTTTAGTAACACCTTTTATTTTAATATCCATTTGTAAAGCTGTTATTCCATCAGAAGTTCCTGCTACTTTAAAGTCCATATCACCTAGATGATCTTCCATACCAGCAATATCTGTTAAAATTGTGTAATCATCATCACTTGTAATAAGACCCATAGCAATACCCGCAACAGGAGCTTTAATAGGAACACCAGCAGCCATTAAACTCATACATCCTGCACAAATTGAAGCTTGTGAACTACTACCATTACTTTCTAATATTTCTGAGACAACTCTAATTGTATAAGGAAATTCATCTTCACTAGGTATTACTTGAAGTAAAGCTCTCTCTCCTAAAGCACCATGTCCAATTTCTCTTCTTCCTGGAGCCCCATATCTTCCCGTCTCACCTACTGAAAATTGTGGGAAGTTATAATGTAACATAAATCTTTTTTCATCTTCTAGACTAAGACCATCTAATATTTGATGTTCCCCTAAAGCTCCTAAAGTAGTAACCGCTAAACACTGTGTTTCTCCTCTTGTAAATAAAGCTGAACCATGTGTTCTTGGTAGTAAATCTATATCAGTAGATAAAGATCTAATTTCATCCATTTTCCTTCCATCAGCACGTGTTTTTTCTTTAACAACAATATTTCTAAATAAACGATATTCTACATCACTAAATATTTTCCCTACTTTAACAAGTAATAAAGCTAATTCTTCATCATCTAACTCTTTATTATCTTCTTTATATTTGTCTAATAAATTATCTTTTATTTCATCTATTTTTTCATAACGTTCAAGTTTTTCTTTAATTCTTAAAGCCTTATCTAGATCATTTTCAACTAAAGCAGTTACTTCTTTAACTAAACTCTCTTCTATTTCTAAACTCTCATAAGGAAAAGGAGTAATACCAATATCTGAAATAATTTCTTCTTGCCATTTACATAACTCTTTAATAGCTTCATGACCTTTCATTAATCCTTCAAGCATAATAGCTTCACTAACTTCTTTAGCCCCAGCTTCAACCATATTAATAGCATCATATGTTCCTGCAACAGTTAAATCTAATACACTCTTCTCAAGTTCCGCAGCACTCGGATTAATAATGTATTCTCCATCAACATAGCCTACTTTAACTCCTGCAATAGGTCCTAAAAATGGTGCCCCGCTTAACATTGTTGCTAGTGATGAACCAAGCATTGCTGTTAACTCAGGAGAACAATCTTGATCTACAGATAAAACTGTATTAATAACTTGAACTTCATTTTTAAAATCTTCTTTGAATAAAGGACGCATTGGTCTATCAATCATTCTTGCTGCTAAAGTTGCTGCATCAGTTGGTCTTCCTTCTCTTTTAATAAAACCTCCAGGTATTTTACCAACAGAATAAAGTTTTTCTTGATAATTAACTGTTAATGGAAAGAAATCACTCAAAAGATTAGCTTTCTTATTAATAACAGTAGCAGTTAAAATAACTGTATCGTTATATCTAACTAAAACAGATCCTGTTGCCTGTTTAGCAAGTTCTCCATGTTCTACAATTATCTTTTTACCATGAAATGTATACTCATATATTTTTTTAGACATCTTACTACCTTCTTTCTAATCTTGTCTATAAGTATTTTTAAAAAGGAATAAATAAATTATTGTTCACTCTTTTATTATCATACTATCGCCACGTTCAAAAATAGAATATCAAAAAAAAAGAAAAAA
Source organism: uncultured bacterium (assembly GCA_949284575.1). GTDB lineage: Bacteria > Bacillota_I > Bacilli_A > RF39 > UBA660 > Onthousia. The sequence continues at coordinate 792 of CASDWO010000082.1, read as the reverse complement.
TTCTACTGTTTTTGAAGATATTTTTAAAAGACATAGAAAAAGTGCCTAATGGCACTACTTTCTTAAACCTAATTTTTTAACAACTTCACGATATCTAGTAATATCTTTCTTAGCTAAATATTGTAACATATTTCTTCTTTGTCCTACTTTCATTAAAAGACCACGACGTGAATGATGATCATGTTTATGTTCTTTTAAATGATTAGTTAAATTATCTATTTCTTTAGTTAAAATAGCAATTTGAACTTCAGCAGAACCTGTATCGTTAGCATTCTTTCCAAATTCTTTAACGATTGCGCTTTTTTCTTCTTTTGTTAAAGCCATATTTACCTTCCTTTCTTTAATTAATTCACCTAATTCTTGGTATATGGTGTAAGGAAGAACTCCATTTACTAAGAATCGGTACGGGTATAATATACTATATTTTTATTAGTTTGTCTACTATTTTTAAGATTTTACCAGGATAAAATCGTGATTATTAGAAAATAAAGAAATTTGCCTTTTCATGTAGTCGTCTTATATAATAGAGAAAATGGAGAAAAAGACGATGGCAAAAAAGGCGAAATTACTAGAACAATTAGGAAAAAACATAAGAAATATACAAATTAATCAGGATAACTTTAATTTAGAAGAAATAGATGTAGAGGTTTTAAGGAAATAAAAGAGAAACTAAGAGAAACAATTACTGATTATAGAGAAGATATAAGCTATCATCCACTTGAAAATAGTATTATGATAACTTTTTTAGGATTAATGGCAAATTGCAATGAATGGACAGAAATACGAGAATTT
>CASDWO010000081.1 GCA_949284575.1 uncultured bacterium | reverse complement strand
GCAATTCATTATTGTATTGATAAAATTATAGGAGAAAAATTACCCATTTATTCTGTTGGTTTATTTACGAATGGTTTAATTTATTCTGATTCTATTGTTGAAGATTTTAATCGTTATAATGATTATTATCAGGAGTATATTTTGCCAAATATGACAAAATTGCCAGCAGAAGTTGTGCGTCAGCTATCTCTTAAGGTCAGTTTTATTACTTTTTCTAATGATAAATATCATTTGCCTATCTCTCAGGAGGTAATACGATTGTATCAAGAAAATGGTTATGGTATTGAGTTTGGTTATACAGGAGAGCGTAGTATTGAAAAAGGAAATTTGTTAAACTCAGGTTTTTCTAAACAGGGACGTGAACTTTTACCGGAAGATAACTGTATTAGGATGTTTGGAGACTCTGTTATAGATACTATATATCTTACTGCTAAAGGTAATTTGAGTTGCTATGGTGATGGAAGTTATGAACTTATAGATAAAGTATCTAAAGATTATCCTGTTTCTCAGTATACTTTGGAACAATTTTGCCTTGCTAATGTATCTGCATCTTCTAGAGATTATGACGATTCTGATAGGAAAAGTCTAGTTTTCTTTAAAAAAAGATAATTTTTCGTATAATTTTTCTATTTCTGTTCATTCTATGGATAGGAGGGATTATATGGAAACAGTACAAAAGATATTGTTAGTCATTACTATTATTGGTGCTATTAATTGGGGATTAATTGGAATATTAGATTTTAATTTAGTGGATACTATCTTTGGAGTTGGTTCCTTATTTAGTAGAATTATTTATAGTTTAGTTGGAATTTGTGGACTAATTAATATCGGTATTTTATTTAATCATATTGAAGCTAAATAAATTTTTCATTTTTAGTTTTCAAGTGGTGTAAAAAGTGATACAATATTTTTGTATCTTTTTATTTTGCCGATTTAGCTCAGTTGGTAGAGCAGCGCATTCGTAATGCGGAGGTCGAAGGTTCAAGTCCTTTAATCGGCACCATTATGAGTTTATTTGATATTTCAATTTATATATATTAGATTATATTGTATTTGTAAAGGAGAAGATTTTATATTCTTTTCTTTTTTAGTTGTTATTTTGTAGAAAAAATGTTATTATTGTTATTGAGGATAGGGTGGTATATTATTTATATGGACCCTTTTATCTATTATTTTGATGATTTGTTCTCGATTTATAGAGACATTTAAAATAGATTTTGAATATAGTTGTAAAAGAGGGATACCTTTACTATTCTTATTATTATATATTATTATGAAATGTGGAGGGATTAGATGACAATAACAGTTACTGATGTTATATCAATACTGAGAAAATTAGGAGACATATGTCTTGTCTGGGTTATTTTTTATTTTATTTTGAAGAATATTAGAAACAATATTAAACTTTCGTTAATATTTAAGGGTGTTGTGTTTGTTATTGTTTTAAGTTGGATTAGTGATTGGCTAGGATTTACTACTATTGCTGTTTTACTTGATTATATTATCCAATGGGCACCTATTGCTTTGATTGTTATCTTTCAACCAGAGATACGTACTATTTTAGAGCAACTAGGGCGTAGTCAATTATTAGGACGTCATAAAGTATTAACTGTTGATGAGAGAGAACATTTAGTTTATGAGATTGTTAATGCTGTTGATTATTTAAGAAAAGAAAGAATTGGAGCTTTAATTGTATTAGAACGTGATATTAGTTTAGGAAACTATATTGATAAAGCTAAAAAATTATATGCTGATTTATCTAGTGATTTATTAATAGCTATTTTTTATGAGGGAAATCCACTTCATGATGGTGGAGTAATTATTCAAGGAGATAGAATTACTTGTGCAGGTGCTGTTTTTCCGACAAGTAGTAGTCCAAAGTTAAATCGAAGATTAGGTACTAGACATAGAGCTGCTTTAGGTTTATCTGAAGAGACGGATGCCATATGTTTGGTTGTATCAGAAGAGACTGGTCGTGTTTCTATAGCATTAAAGGGAGAATTGCTATATAATTTAACATTAGATGATGTTCGTATGATGTTAATTGATGAACTTCGACCAAAACAAGATGTTGATTTAGATGAAGATGAAATAGATGAGGAAGAGATATATGAAGAGAATAAGTAAAAGTATAAAATCAGTCTTTCGTCATATTGGATCATTCTTTGATAAATGGTTAATTACTCCCATAACTAAAGTTTTTTTAAAGATAGCTGATGTATTTAAAGATAATGCTAAAAGTGTAGATCGTATTGCTGGTAGAAAATCTACGTTAATTATTGTTAGTTTAATTCTTGCTTTTGGCGTTTTCGTTATCATAGATCAAGAATCGAGTGTTATGATTGATCAGTATGCGGAAGTTTTGTATGATGAACCAGTAAATGCTGTTTATAATGAAGAGTTATATGTTGTTGAAGGATTACCTAAAACTGTTGATATTACTTTGATAGGTCAAAGAAGACATATTTTCTTGGCTAAACAATCACCTTCTAAAGGGGTTACGGTTGATTTAACTGGATTAAAACCAGGAAATCATAAAGTAACGTTAGAATATTCACAACGTTTAAAATCT
>CASDWO010000080.1 GCA_949284575.1 uncultured bacterium | reverse complement strand
TAATAAATATGAAGCGATAAAGAAATTATTTGATAATAACCCATATACTGTTACTGAACTTAGAAATTTAAAAACAGCCAACAATTAATAAATTGGCTGATTTTTCCGGTTATTTATTTTCTAGACTGTGAATAGTTACCAACTAGATACAAAATCAATTAATTCATCTTGACTTTGGCACTTAACAATAGATAATAAATCGAGTTGTTCACTACTAAAATATCCACCCATACTATTAGATAATACTTTTAGTCTATAAACATCCATACTATCATCTCCTACATATAGTATATAAGAATTCTCATAATGTAGCAATCAATTTAGAGACCTTTTGGCAACCTGCCGGTAATTTTATATATTTTGATATAAGTTTCAAAATCCAAGCTAAATATTTTATATTTTTTAGAAAGAAAAAAACTTTAAACCCAAAAGCAAGCTAGACGTATCCAACTTGCTTAGATGAAATCCAAAGATACACCGTCGCCATTCACTTATAATATATTTATCTATTTTTACACCATGATTTTTTGCCATATTCAATAAAATTCATTATTATTGAAATGGATTCTAGATAATGATATAATATTACCAATTTATTAGGAGGTTTAAGTATGGCTTTAGAAGAAAAAATTAAATTTATAGAAGAAAGTAAGGAAAAAAATTATTTGTATATTTCCCCAAGGATTATTAAAGGTGGAGCAACATTAGTTAGTAGCTATGAAACATTAGAATTATATAGAAATATGGATGATAATACTTCAAATTTTGCCAAAAAAGAAATTGTTAATTTAATTTCTAAAGCTAATTATAATAATGATGAAGCAAAGAGCTATTTAGATTTTAATTTAATTTTTTGTGGAGATTTTAATGATTTACCAAATGATATAAATAGCCCTATTGATTTTATAATGAATAATAAAGAAAAAATAGTTGCAGTATATAAATATGTCAAAGATACTGAAGAAAGAGAATTTTTTATTGGATTTAAACAAACGGAAACAATTTATAAGTATGGTTATCTCTATTTAAATTTAGCTAAATTATTAGAAGAATTTGCTAAAAATAATATTAAATATGAAATAGATACTAAAACAGATAAATATACACCTTCTCTTTATAGAGATGATACATCTACTAAATTTGTAATTAGTTATAGTCTAGAAAATAAATTAGATAGTGAAAAAGGACATCAATTAAAGAAAATAAAGAAAGAGGTGTAAATAAATGAATAAAAAATATTCACAAGAAGAACTAAATAAAATTCTTTTATCAAAACCATTAAATGAATTTTATTTAGCTATAATAGAAAATAGAGAAGAACTCTTAACTGATGAAGAATATAATGAAATAACTAAAGGAGATAAAATTATCTATGGAGATAATAAAGATGAGATTGAAAATTTATTTAAGAAAGTTCAAACAGATGAACATATAAAAGATTTTGCTCCTGATTTAATGATAGTAATGTATAGTTTAGCACAAGTAAGACATATGGCTATCTTAACAATAATTGGTGATGATGTTTACGATATAGCTAATGCTAAATTTGAGAATTTAAAAAGAAATAAAGTTATTCATTATGATAATTTAACCAATTATTATAATGAAACAAATGCTAGAATAAAATTATTCACAAAAGAAGAAGAGCCACTATTAACACAAGATACTGCTTTATTAGATGTAGATGATGAATCAATTGCTCTAGCATATGAAAATTTACATATACGCCAAGAAGAAAGTAAAGATTTAACTAATTCTTTCTTTGCTGAAGTTAAAGGAAAGACCTATACTTTAAAAAGAAAACAATAACATAACATTTAAGTAAAAATCATCCATTTCTAGTAGGATGATTTTCTTATTTAAAGAAGAAATAATTCTAACAACTTTTTTAATTGTTGCAGGAAACGAGACTTGAACTCGTATGATTAATTAATCACTACCCCTCAAGATAGTATGTCTAAAACACCACCATACCTGCATAAAGGATAGTTAATTTATTTAACTATCCAAAATGTTGGTATATCTCTAAGGCCATCTTTACCACCAGCAACTGGATTATTGATAATCTCATTATTTATAACTAAAGCACTAGAGCTACCTCCATCCATATTAGCAGCATTAACAGCACCATAGTTTTCCATTATCTCAGTTAAATCTCCCATATCAGCACCGATTGATGTAGCAAGACGTCCATTAATTACTAAGAATAAGACTATACCATCTTCTCTTTGACCAATAGCAGTTCTTGGAGCAATACCCCAACCACCATTGCCTTTAACAAAACTACTTTTTCCATTTACTATTAAGAAAGGTCCAAACTCAACTGCATCTCTAATACCCATATCAAGAGCTTCTTCTGCACTCATTTTACCAAGTACTAGTTTATCATCTTTAGTAAATCCAACAAAACCTCCACCCATTCTAGCATCTTCATAATCACTTACAATTTCTCCATTTTTAATAACTGTTCCATGAGGAAGAGCTCCATTACTATTCCAATCAGGATCATAAAAACCTCCTGCATTAATAGCAACTATAGCATTTTCTCTTTTTGCAACCGTTGTAATTGCTTCTCCTCTTTTACCTAAATAATTAGTAGTAGCTAAAGAAACCCTAGATGGATCATATATAGCCACTAAATAACCTTGATAACCACTTCCACTAACTTCTATAATCTTATATAAGTCATTACCAGGATCTTTTGTTAAAATCTCCTTCTCATATTCGTTTTCATATATCTTCTGCTCATTATCATACTCTTTAAGATTAATTAAATCAGGATTAGAATTTTCTGCTACTTCAATAATGTGATTACTTGCAAGAACTTCATTAATAACTTCATCATTATAAAACCATGTTGCTAAATACTGATGTGACATCGAAGTCATTGCTGAAGTAATCCAAAAATTCCGAAAGCCATCCATTGGACCATAAAAAAGATATAAAGAAAAAGAACATCCCAAAATAATTAATGCTATTAACAACTTTGAAAATAGACTTTTTTCTTTTCTTTTCTCCTTCTTTATTTCTAAAGCAATTTCCTTCATAACAATAGTTTTATCTAAATCTTTCTTACTCATTTGAAATATCACCTACTGCTTCTTGTTCTTGTATTTCTTTCCTACCTTCATATTCTCTATCACCATTAATATCTATATAATCACGAGTTAATTTTATCTTCTCTAATTTAGGATCCTGACTTTCTTTTTCATTTAACCACTCATTATAAGAATCTATATTCTTATTATACATAGTAACATCGCTTATATAAGTATTAACAACTTCTTCATAGCCAATAATAATCGCTTCACACTTATTATTTACTTCTGCTTTAGGATGTAAAACATTAATACATTTATCTTTTAAATTATCATAATCTTCATCGATTTTCTTTAAACTTTTTTCATAACTTGTAAATATCTCTTTATACATTGTATCATTATCCTTTAATGTTTGATAATAAGTATCTTGCATAATTTCATTATAAACAGTTTCTCTTATCTTATTAAAAGAATCTACATCTATAATAAAAGTATCATAAGTATTAAGAACAAAGTCCATTCTCTTTTTAACTTCTGCTTGATCACTTGTATAATTAATAACAACATAAGAAATAATACCTACTGCTATTAATAGAAAACCAATAAATATTAATATACCTAAATGTTTATTTTGATGTTTTACTTTCATAATGCACTCCTAATCTTTAAAGAAATCATCTTTTTCTTGTTTTAATCTTTTTTTAATTTCTTTATTTCTTCTTTTCTTTGCTTTATTTTTATTATGGATAATAAGTAGTAAAATTATTAATAAGATTATAATTACACTAATAGATCCTATTATAATAAATTGATTAATTCTAATTTTATCATTTAAAAGGTTTACTTCATCACTATAATATCTTTGTAAAGTTTTATCTACGCTGTCATATAAATATAAACCTTTCTTGCCTGTTTCTACATTCTCACCATATATTAAATAAAATTTTGAGCCTTTATTAAGTTTATATACTGTATACGCTACTTTATCCATTTCAACTGTATATTTTTTATAATTACTAGGATATTTTCCATCATCTAACAAATGAACAGTAAGAGTATCATTTCCTAATTCTTGATATAAAGTATACTTACCATCACGATAGATATAAAAGTTAATATTACCATCTTCATCTTTTAATGCTACTAAAGTTAGTTTTAGTGCCTCTATCTTATAAGCAGGTATTTCTTCATCTTTAATATTAACAGTTGTAGGAACAAAATAATCTTTAATTAAATCTTGAATCTCTTCACTTTTTCTTACAACTGTATAAGTTTTTTTATCAATTTTTACTTCAATAGGATCTTTTTCTTTAACATTAACAACTACTGTATATGTTTTAGTAGCACCTGATTCTGCTTCTACTACTATATTTATATTATTAGCACCTTCATGTACTTCTACTTCCCCATCTCCAGTTACTTTAGCTTTAGAATCATTTGCAGTTGCTTTAATATTAATACTTGTAACATCACTTTCAGTTTCAATAGTATAACTAGTAGTATCTTTATTAAAACTTGGATTTAAATCATAACCTTCTATTTCTAGACTTTTAAGATTATTATCATCACTATAATTTTTCACTACTTCTTCTCTTGTTACTAAATTAATAGTTGTACTATCAGTAGGAGAAGTAACAGTTTCATCCCAAGCGGCAATATTTGTATTTAAAACAGAAATAGTTGCCGTCCCTTCATCTTTTACTCTAAAAGTATAAGTATATGTCCTACTAGTTTCTCCTTCCCCATCAACGTAACCAACAACATGAGTATCACCACTTAAAAGTTGTAAAAGATTACTATCATAATTAAGACTATATTCCCAGCTTCCAAGACCTTTAGATTCCGTTATTCTAACTTTAACTGTAATATTGCCACCTACTGTACCAGAAGAAGTTGTTCCTGCTACAGAAATAGTAGCAGCATCAACTTTATATGGCATGAAGAAAAGGAAACTAAGTCCCATTATAAATAATATTTTCTTCATAAATTAAATCACCCCTGTTCAATTACATTATTACCAAGTAGTTGTTTTTTTACTCTTAAAAGATCTACTATATCTACTTTACCATCTTTATTAGTATCACTAGCTTTAGTATCATAATTAGATAAATTACTACTTCCTAAAATATCTTTTTGAACTCTAAGTAAATCTACAACACTAACTTTTCCATCACCATTATTATCACCATAAATTATTACTTTATAAGATGTTGTAGTAGTACCATTACTAATAACTAAAGTATCTCCCGTTCCAATATTACCACTAGCTTTATTACCATATCTATCAAGATATTCAACAACTTTTAAGTTAGCATTAACACTATTTAAAGTAGCATTAATAGTATCTACACTAGTATTAAAAGAAATATTTGAAATAGTATCATTATCTACCTTTAAACCAGATGCTACTACTCCTACATTTAAATCAATATCAGGAGTTGTTACTAATTCTTCATCATTATCTGTATCAGGTAATATTACCTCATTATCATTAGGCATGTTAAGATAAACTGGTATTAAAAATTCATAAGTATTATTTAAAAGATTATTTTCATTATAACTTTTATATATCTTATAAGCTTCTTGTTGATGAGCTCTTATATTAGCCATATATTGATGTGTGTAAGTTGGATAAGTTGAAGTTGGTGCTACATTAAATTTTTGATAATACAAAGTATTTTGATTAGCATCAATATATTTACTAGCAATATACTCTGTTCCTCCCATAATAGCTTTCTCCTTAGTATTCCATGGCCTTAAATAAGTAGTAACAGATGCATCAAAACCTCCATTTGCCCAAATAAGTCCTCTAAGTTGAGGAGATTCATAACTACCATAAGCTCCTATATTAAAGTAATTATAAATACCACTATAAGTTTTCCCATTACCACAAGAATTAAGAGCATTCCAACTATTAGGATTATTTTGATATCCTTGATTAATTAAACAGTTATTATCAATACTAAAAGTAAATGAAGCTCCTGTTGTAGAAATACTATCACTATTACCCTTTTCTTGTCTAATTCTACTAGCTAAGTAAACAGGACTAACATTATAAGTTTTAGCAGTCTTCATAAGGATATTTAAATATTCATTAGTATTTAAGAAACTACCATTAGTAACATTTCTTACAACTTCATTAGTTTGAATAGATTCATTATATTTTAAATTTTCAAACATAAAGATAGATTCTTCAGTCAAAAAATTACGAGGATCTAAATAAAAAGATACTGTATCTCTACTAGCCACATACCAACCAGGTTCTATCTCTTGATAAACTCCATTTTGATAATATGGCCATTCTTTACTTCTTAAAGATTCATCACTACCATCAACAAGACTAATAGTCCCATAATTTTCATTTGTAACAGCACTAGAAAAATCAAGATTAGTCATAACAGGAGTAAAAATCCAATTTGGATGCTTTTGATGAAGAGCTTTTAAATAAGGTAAATAACTCTCTTTAAAACCTTTACCTAACATCTCTTTTTCAAAGTCACCATTAATATCAACATCTGCTACTTCAACAATAGACTGATTAGAAGAACAAATATATCCTTCATCTCCTTCATAACTAACTTTATACCAGTTATTTTTACAACCATAACCACTAGGACTATTTACATCAAGAACATCTACTTTTGTTCCTGCTAATAAGACGCCATCTTCTACACTTGTTATTAAACTACCTCCTGGAGTAGTTCGAAAATACTTATTTTCGCTTAAAACAATATATTTAGTAAAAGCATTTACATTAGGAATAAAAGTAAATAATAAAATAAAGATAATTAAAACTGCTCTTACTTTTTTCATAACTTACCAACTCCTATTCTTTATATCATTATAACAAAAAAGTAGATAAGAGAAAATCAAAAAAGGATATTACTACGTAAACTTGACATATTTCTTCCCTTAGACAAGGTTGAAAAGATATAAAAATTAAGCTATAATGGTAGGGTATACATTTACATGTGGAGGTTATTCAATGAAAAAGAAAGAGAAAATACCAAAAGATAAAAAGAAAAAACGTTTATGGTTAGCAATATTAAGTATAATTGTTATTCTAAGCAATTTATTTGCAATTTATAATATCCTATTATTAGGGCCAATCGAAGAAATGATAAGATATATAATTATTGGTGTATTTGTTCTTTTTGATTTAATAATTATTTTTAAAGTTCGAAGTAAAAGAAAACATCAAGAAAAAAGGGCTCGCTTATTAACTACTCTATTAATTCTTTATCTTATTATTAATATTTTAATTAGTGCTGTTATAATGTATTTCTATGGTACTATTTCTAGTATTAATAGAGAGTATGTTACTTATTCCAGTAGTCTTATTACAATGACTGATAATGATATAACTGATATTGCTGATCTAGACGAGATGAAAATCGGTATGCTAAGTGATGAAACTTCTCCTGAAGGTAATATTATTCCTAAAGAAATAATTAGTGAAAATAATTTAGATGATACTAATGATATTGAAAACTATGATGATTATTTTTCCCTAGTTGCTGATTTATATGAAGGAACAATTGATGCTGTTTTTGTTCCTACTGATTACAAATCAATGTTCATAAGTATGGAAGCATATCAAAATATTGAAGCAGAAACAAAAATACTAATTACAAAAGAAATGAAATTAAGAAAAACTAATACAAGTAAAAGAGAAACAGCTTCCAAAGGTAAAGATGTAAAAGACCCATTCACTATTCTATTAATGGGAGTAGATTCTGCTGAAGAAGGTTTATCTAAAAACACTGTTGCAAATGGAGATAGTTTAATTCTTATTACATTTAATCCTAATACTTTAAATGCTACAATGTTAAGTATTCCTCGTGATAGTTATGTACCAATTGCTTGTTGGAATGGCAATCCTGAAAATAAAATCACTCATGCCGCTGCTTATGGAACTGATTGTATGATGGATACTATTGAAAACTATTTTGATGTTACTATTGATTATTATGCTAAAATTAATTTTAAAGGTCTAGTTACCCTTGTTGATACTTTAGGTGGTATTACTGTTGAAGTCCCTCAAGATTTATGTACTGATAATTCTAATCGTGAAGGTGAAGTTTGTATAAATAAAGGATTACAAACTCTAAATGGTGAACAAGCTTTAGTCCTTGCAAGAAATAGAAAACAACTAGCTGCTGGTGATTTAGATAGAGGTTTAAATCAACAATTAGTTATTCAAGGTATTGTCAATAAAGCAAAAGATTTGAAAGATATTAATCAAGTTATGAACGTTTTAAATACTGTTACCAATAATCTTGATACTAACTTTACAGAAGAACAGATTTTATCATTCTATGATATTGCTAAAGATATTATGAATAATGCTTTACAAAAAGATGATGCTGATCTTATTAATATTGAACAGTTATATTTAGATGGTACTGGCCAAATGATTTATGATGAGCGAAGTAGATTAGTATTATGGGATTATGTTCCAAATACTGCTAGTCGTGATGATATTGTTAAAGCTATGAAAGTTAATCTTGAATTAGAAGATCCTGAAATGGTTAAAGAATTCTCTTTCTCTATAAATGATCCTGAATATGAAAAACAAATAACAGGAACAGGACCTTATAAAACTGCTTTTACTTATGATTTATTAGCAGACTTTACAGGAGACAGTGAAAGTCAAGCCAGAAGTTGGTGTAATGCCCATGGTATTAATGTTAGTTTTAAAGGAAACGGTGGCTATGTCGTTAGTCAAAGTATACCTACTAACAAAAGAATAGATTTAATAAATGGTACTCTTGTATTAACATTATCTGGTAGTTACCAAGAACCTGAAGAACCTAGTTATACTCCACCTATCGATGATGGAGAAGACGAAGAGAATCCTGGTGGTGAAACTCCCCCTACTCCTCCAAGTGGTGGTGATTCTGGAACAGGATCTGGAGGAGATAATAATGGCGATGGCAGTGGTTCTGGTGGCTCTGGTGAAGGTGGAACTGGTTCTGGAGGATTAGAAAGTGGAGACACTGGAGATGGAAGTACTGGCGAACCAACTGAATAAAGAGATAAGCAAACAAACTTATCTCTTTTCTTATGGCTTTAAAGCTGTTATTGGTACTACATATACTCCATCTGGTCTAACATAAGCTGCATTAATCATTCCACATATAACACATAAAATTGAAGGAGCTTTACCATTTTCACTTTTAATTGAATCTCTTATATTAATTAATTTTTTTGCTGCATCATCTATTGCGTTTACACCTAGTTTTATCTCAAAAGCACACCAATTACCATTTTCTAACTCTATTATCGAATCTATTTCTCTATTTAAATAATCTTGATAGTGATAACATTTAGCCTCAAAAGAATCAGCATATATTTTTAAGTCATGTTCTACCATTGCTTCAAAGAACATAAGAAATAAAATAAATTTTATTTCGCCCTTGTCGTTGCCTCCAAGGATTCCTACTTCATTGATAAGGTATCCCTTATTCTCCATAGGCTTAAATTCCGATAGTCGCTACCGTACTAATTTATTTTGTTATTTAATTGTTGTTTTATCTAAAACATTATCTAAACTACACTAGCTAAATTATAGTGTAACTTTAATCCTTCAAATAATATGTTTAAACTTGCATTTATATCTCTATCATTATGTACTCCACAGCTTGAACAATCATACTCTCTTATACTTAAATCTTTTAACTTACTATTCTTATATCCACAGCAACTACATATTTGACTACTTGGATAATAGGTATCTATTTTATAATAAAATTTTCCTTTTATTTTACTCTTCCACTCTATTAGATAACATAATTTACTAATACTTGCATCTAATAGACTTTTATTAAATGCTTTTCTCTTTTCTTTAAACATATCTTTTACTAATAGATTCTCTGTTACTATAATATCATG
>CASDWO010000079.1 GCA_949284575.1 uncultured bacterium | reverse complement strand
TTAATAAATATGAAGCGATAAAGAAATTATTTGATAATAACCCATATACTGTTACTGAACTTAGAAATTTAAAAACAGCCAACAATTAATAAATTGGCTGATTTTTCCGGTTATTTATTTTCTAGACTGTGAATAGTTACATATTTTTCAATTACATTATCATATTCTATTATTTCTTTTATAAAACTTGATCTTTCTTTATAAGAATACGGGCACAATATATATACTTTATTCTTAGTTCTAGTTAAAGCTACATAGAATAATCTTCTTTCCTCAGGATAGATAATTGGTTCTTCTTGTTTTTTTGATAATAAAGATATTACAGGTTCATCTTTTATCATGCTTGGAAAGCCTCTTTTAGCATTAATAGTATTAAGGATTATTACTTGATCAAAACCTAAACCTTTAGATTTATGAATGGTTAAATATGTTATATCTATATTTTTATTTTCTTTTAAAATAACATGATCCCCATCTCCTTTTTTAAATAATGATATATCATAAAAGTAATCTATATCTTTATTATATCTACCTAGTAAAAGAATTTTATCATGAGGATTTTCTCTATAAATATTTAAAATAATATCTTTTAAAATAATTTCTATTTTAACGTTGTCTATATTATTATCATAATAATTTATAATGACAGGATTTCTTAAATGTTTGTTAGTAATTAATCTTTTATCTATTTGATAAGCATTTTTAGAAATAAAATTATAAGCTACATCTACAAGTTCTTGACTATTTCTGTAAGTATTAATAATTTTTAAAATATCAGCATAACCCATAAGATCATAAAAGTTTGTAAATAAAGACATATCTGCTAAAGAAAATGAATAAATAGACTGATAGTCATCCCCTACTGCCACTATCTTGGCATTAAATAATGTAGATAGTTCTTTAATAAAATTATATCTTTGATAAGAGATATCTTGATATTCATCTACAAATATATAATCGTACTCTATTCTTTTAGTTTTAAGTAAAGCTAATTTTTTATAAGCATAATTAATCATATCTTGAAAATCTATTTGGTATCTAATATGAATATAATCGTTATAATAACAATAAACTTTTCTAATAAATTTTAATTGTTTTACTACTATTTCATCATCTGTACTTGTTATTAATTTATCAAAATCTTTTAAAGTTAAGTTACTTGCTTTAAATTTATTAATAAATAGTCTAATTATCTTAGTTGCCTTAAAAAATATTGTATCAGTAGATGTTTCTAAAATTCTAAAATATATATCATTTAAATTTTTCTCTATTAACTGTATATTTCTCTTTTCTAATTCTTCATTTAACTTATCAATGTAATCAGTACCATCATCATATTCACTATATAACTCAATTAAATCAGTATGATACTTATGGTGAAGTTCCCGTTTCTTTTCAACTAGCCTATTATAATAATTAATATCATCAAGAGTATAGTTTCCATCTTCATTATATTTAGTAAGTCCATAAAACTCTATATATATTTTTCTTCCATTAACATCTATGGTAAAATCAGGAGAATAACTAGCTTTGTTAAAGAGATTATATGGATAAACTTCTTCATAATGGTAAGGAATGTTATTACGATATAGAAAGTTAGCGATACGTACTTCTCCTAATGATTTAACATATTCTCCATTAATAGTTCTATTATATCTAAGCCGTCTATCTATTTTGTTTTTTATTACTTCTAAAAGATTATCTTTTTCTTTAAGATATTTTTCGTGTATATAATAATTATAATATTCTTTAAATGTAGGATAGCAAAATACTTCATCTTGAAAAGTGACTTTTGACTTAAAGGCATCAATAAACTCTTTTAGGAGAATTTTATTTTCAAAGACTACTTCTTTAATATAACTATTAAGTATTGCTATCATTTTATTAAGTTGATTTCAAAACTAAATTTCAGTGAAAAATTATTGTAATTAAAGGAAATAGAAAAAACTAGATAATTTTAAGTATAAAAATTCTTAAAATGAAATCTAGTTTTTTTGGTTTTCTAAAATTAAATTTCAGTTTTTG
>CASDWO010000078.1 GCA_949284575.1 uncultured bacterium | reverse complement strand
CTGTACTAATATTTAAAATTTGTGGTAATATATACATATGAAAGAACTCCTTTATTTTATTGTTTTTTTATTATTTATAGGTATATTATACCATGAGTTCTTTCATTTTTTTTTATTTTCCGATAAATTTAGACTCCGTCAAATTTACTATCTCCTTTTTTTTAACATTATTATATGATATAATACTTGTAGTTTTAGGGAGGTTTATTATTAATGAATAGTTATTTAAATAAAAAGCAGAGTGGATATATCGTTTTTCTAAAACAAATTAAAGAAAATGAACTTATTTCTATTTCCTATGATAAAGAAAAAGAAATATATGAATTTAATCATCTTAAAGATGATATTATTATCTTTCATAAATTATTCACAGAATTTGATAAAATGAAAGTTAATGATAATATATTCGTTTTAGAAAACAAAAATGAAAACTTTACAATTGTTTATAATAGCGATGATAGTAATTATTTTGGTTTAGAAGATTTTACTGTTGTTGATAATAATATTATAAAAGATAAAAATGAAGAATCTTATTTACTTGGAACTTTAAAAGTTAATTGTAATGAGACTCTTGATGAAGTAATGTTTTTACTTAATTTAAAGACCATGCAGACTAATGGCTTTTATAGTAAATTACAAGATCGTTATATAAAAGTAAAAACTAATGATGGAACTGCTATTGATAAAATATATGAAGTTCTTTTAATAGAGACAATTGTTGATGATATTTATCGTTATGTTGAAACTCTTGATAAAGAAAGATCTCAAAAAGAAAAAGAGAAATTTAAAGTAATTAAGAAAACATTATTAGATAATGAAAAGAAGAAATAGAAAGGAAATGGTTATGGATAAGTTAACAAGAGAAGAAGTACTTCATGTAGCTCATCTTGCTCGTATTTCTTTAACAGAAGAAGAAATAGAGAAGTTTAGAGGAGAACTTAAAATATTAATGGATGATATAGATAAAATAAAGGAAATAAAAGACTTTGATGAAGAAATGATGTATACACCAGTAGATGGTAATGCTAGATTAAGAGAAGATGAAATAGGAGATATGTTAAGTGCAAAAGATGCGACAATAAACGCTCCTAAAAAGAATGGAAGTTTTATAGAAGTGCCGGTGATGATTAATGAGTAAATATTTAGATTTAAGTATTAAAGAAATACATGAGTTATTAGTAGAGAAAAAAATAACTCCTCTTAATTTAGTAGAAGAAGCATTAGAAAGAATAGAAGCTGCTAAGGATTTAAACGCTTTTATTACTGTTAATGATAAAGTAAGAGAAGAAGCAAGCACTTTAGGTGAAGTAGATCCTGATAATCTTTTCTTTGGTATTCCTATTGCTATTAAAGATAATATTGTAACTAAAGATTTAAAAACAACCTGTGCTTCCCATATCTTAGATAACTTTATTCCTATATATGATGCGACCGTAGTTGAAAAGATTAAAAATGCCAAAATGCTTATTATAGGAAAAGCTAATATGGATGAATTTGCAATGGGTTCTACTAGTGAGACTAGTTACTTTGGTGCCCCTCTAAATCCTCATGATAAAAAAAGGGTAAGTGGTGGTAGTTCAGGTGGAAGTGCTAGTGCAGTTGCAGGAGGTCTTGTTCCTCTTGCTCTTGGAACTGATACAGGTGGAAGTATTAGACAACCTGCTAGTTATACAGGTCTTGTTGGTATGAAACCAACCTATGGAAGAATTTCTCGTTATGGCTTAGTAGCATTTGCTTCAAGCTTAGATCAAATAGGGCCAATGACTAGAACAGTTTATGAAAATGCCGCTTTATTAAATATCTTAGTTGGTGAAGATGAAAAAGATCTTACTAGTGTAAAAAAAGAAAAAGAAGACTTCACAAGATTTATTGGTGATGATATTGCTGGTATGAAAATAGCTTTACCTAAATACTTTGTTAGTGAAATTGTTGATAAAGAAATTAGTGATAGAATTAAAGAAATCATTTCTTTACTTAGAGAAAAAGGAGCACTTGTTGATATTATTGATATGAAATATTTAGATACAGCAGTTAACCTTTATCAAATAATTGCTATGGCTGAAGCCAGTAGTAATTTAGCACGTTTTGATGGTGTTCGTTATGGATTTAGAGCAGATAATATAGATAGTGTTGATTCAATGTATGCTAAAACTAGAGGAGAAGGCTTTGGTGATGAAGTTAAAAGAAGAATTATGATTGGGTCATATATACTTAGTGGAGAAAATGCTAAAACTTATTATGATAAAGCTTTGAAGGTACGCGATGATATAACAAAAGAATTTGCTCGCATCTTTAAAGACTATGATTTAATTATTGGACCTACAACAACAAGAGTCGCTCCAATGTTAGGAATGACTAAAGATGATCCTCATAAAGCCTTTATGGATGATGTTTTAGTAATACCTGTTAATATGGCAGGACTTCCTGGCTTAAATGTTCCTGTAGGTATTAATAGTGAAGGCCTACCTATCGGCTTACATATAATAGGCAAATCATTTGCTGAAGCGACTATTTATCGCCTTGCAAGTTTCATAGAGGAGGTAGAAAGATGAGTGAATTTACACCAACAATTGGTATAGAAGTCCATGTTGAAGTTAAAAGTAAAAGTAAACTTTTTTCAAATAGTGCAAACTCTTATGGTATGGCTACTAATACTTCAGTTAATGTAATAGATTTAGGCTATCCTGGAACTCTTCCTACTATAAATAAAGAAATAATAAGACAAGGAATAAGAACTGCTCATATCTTAAACTGTGATATTACTCGTAGAATGCACTTTGATCGTAAAAATTACTTTTATCCAGATAATCCTAAAAACTATCAAATTACCCAAAATAGAACTCCTATTGGAAGAAATGGTTATGTTGAAATAGAAGTAGATGGGACTAAGAAAAAAATAGAAATAGAAGAGTTACACATTGAAGAAGATACTTGTAAGAGTGCCCATCGTGGTAGTGTTAGTTTACTTGATTTTAATAGAGCAGGAGTACCTTTAATCGAAATAGTAACTAAACCTTGTATAAAAAATGGAAAAGAAGCGATGGCCTATCTTACTAAACTAAAAGAACTACTATTTTATGCTAATATTAGTGATTGTAAAATGGAAGAAGGAAGTATGCGCTGTGAACCTAATATTTCCATTAGTAAAGATGATAGTTTTGGGACAAAAGTAGAAGTAAAAAATGTTAGCTCAATCCATAGTGTTGGACTTGCCATAGACTATGAAATAAAAAGACAAGAAGAAATGCTTAATAATGGTGAAACTATAAAAGAAGAGACAAGACGTTTTGATGATAAACAAGGTAAAACGATTCTTATGCGTGTTAAAGAAACAGGTAATGACTATCGTTACTTTATAGAACCTGATATTCCTTATCTAGAACTTACTGATGACTTTATAAATGAATCTTTAAATGCCTTACCATTACTCCCTGATGAGTTAAGAAAAAAATATACTAACTTAGGACTTTCTTCTTTACAAATAGAAAAACTAATTAATAATCGATCATTAAATACTTATTTTCTAGGACTATTAGACTATAAAACTAATTATGTAACAGCTGTTAATTTACTTCTTTCAGATATTGCTTCATATTTAAATAAACATAATAGATTAATTTTAGAGACAAAACTTTCTTATGAGAAATTAGTTAAAGTTATTGAATCCTTAGAAAGTAAAGAACTATCTAATAAAAATGTTAAAGACTTAATAGATTCTTTAATGGAAACTGATAAGAGCATTGAAGAGTTAAAAAAAGAATTTAATATAGAAAATATTACTGATGATAGCTTTATAAAAGAAGTAGTTACTAAAGTAATAGAAAATAATACTGATAGTGTAAATGATTATAAAAATGGTCATGATAGAGCTTTAAAATACTTAATGGGCCAAGTAATGAAAGAAACTAAAGGTGCTGTTAATCCTAAGAAAGCTAATGATATATTAATAGAAGCTTTAAATAAATAATTGCTATAGTTTGAATAATATTATATAATATATATACTAGGAAGTGATAAATATGAAGGATTTTAAAAAAATTGTTAAGAATAATAAAATCACTGTAATTGCTTTTATATGTTGTGTTATTTTTGTTATATTAGTTTTTACAGTTAAAATATTATTTTTCCCTGATGAAGCGAAAGCTATTTATGGTGATAGATTAGATGGTATTGAAGAAGTAGAGATTACTTCTAAAGAACAAGATGATATTATCTCTAATTTAGAAGCTAAAGACGAAGTTAAAGAAGCAAGTTGTGATATAAAGGGAAGAATAATAAATGTTATTATTACAGTTAATGATGATGTTAACCTAGATACTGCTAAAGCTTTAAATAGTGAAATACTTGGAGTTTTAGATGATGATCAAAAAGGTTATTATGATATTCAAATCTTTATTAAAAAAGATAATGATGATGCAAGTTTTCCAATTATAGGTTATAAACATCAAAATAAAGATGGTTTTACCTGGACTAAAGATAGGTAGTGATTAAATGAAAAAGAAAACATTAATTATAGCACCACTTATAGTTATTATTATTGTCTTTATAGGTGTTTATATTTATTATAATAAAGAAGATGCTAAGTCATCTTTAACAGTCAATGAAAAAAAATGGGTTGAAGAAAATGATAGTGAGATGATTGATATTAACATCATCAATAACTATCCTTTATATGGTTTAAATGGCGAAGGAGTATTTTTCAATTTCTTAGATGACTTTGAAGAAAATATTGGCTTAGAATTCAATAAAATTGCTTATCAAAAAGAAAATGAACTTGATTCTAAAGGCTATAGTTTTAGAATTTTAAATAATGAAGATAAACTAACAAATAATGACTTATTAATTGCTACTGATGGTTATATTGCTATTGGAAAAGAATATATGCGTATTAATAAAATCTCTGATTTTTCTAATATAACCTTTGGTGTATTTAAAGATGATGCTGCTGAGATTAGTTATTATCTAAAATCAGGAAGTAATTTAGCATTTAAATCATATGAAACTATTGATGAGTTATTTCAAGCCTTAGACTCTTTAGAAGTTAATATGATTATAGTTCCTAATATTATGTATCTTGATAAGACTATTGAGAATAATACTTATCATATTAATTATTATTTTACAGAGATGAGTAAAAAGCTAGTTTTAACATTAGATAGTGAAAATAATAATATTAGATTAAATAATATCATTAGAAAATACTTTGAAAAATGGAAAAATAATAATTATGTTGATGAATATAATGATGCATACTTCAATTATTATGTAACTGCTAATGATTTATCTTCTAAAGAAGAAGATGATTTGGTTAAGAGAAATTATGTTTATGGTTATGTTGAAACATATCCTTATGAAGTAGAAGTAGATGGTAAAGTCTCAGGAATAGCAGGAGAATATTTAAATAGAATTGCAAGACTTACCAATATCAGTTTTACATATAAAAAATATAGTAGTAGCGAAGCTTTAAAAAAAGCGATTAATAAAGGCGATGTAGATATTTATTTTGACTATTATAATTTTAGTAAAGAAAACGATCATTATAGTCCTACCATATCTACTTTTATTGAAAGTTATGTTGTTTTAGGTAAAAGAAATGATAATCATATTGTCAATTCTTTTGAAAGTCTAAAAGATGAAGATATTGCTATGATTGGAAATACTTCTTTATATAATTATTTTGAAAATAATAGTCGTAGTGATATAACTACATATGACTCTAATAGTGATCTAGTAAAGAATGCTAACGATAAAACAATAGTTGTTGATAAAGAAATATATAATATATATAAAAATTCTACTTTTAAAGGTTATGATGTTTTATATGAAGATGTTATGATGAATGACTATAAATTTATGGTTAAAGATAACAATAATACTTTTTATAATCTCTTTAACTATATAATAACAACCAATTCTTATTATAATTATCGTAATAGTGGTTTAGCAGATATAAATAGATCTTTATTAGAACGTAGTAGTTTTATGGGCTTATTTATTACAATTTTATTATTAGTTTCTATTCCTTTAATAGCTTTAGCAATACTTTATGTATACTTTAAGTATAAACATAAAGTAAAGAAAGTAAAAAAAGAAGATCGTCATAAATATACAGATTTATTAACATCATTGAAAAATAGAAACTATTTAAATAAAAAAGCTCCTGATTGGGAAGCTAGTAAAGTTTATCCTCAGGGCATAGTTATAATTGATCTTAATAATGTTAAATATGTTAACGATAATTATGGTCATGAAGAAGGGGATAAACTGATCGTTAAAGCCGCATCAACTTTAGTTAATACCCAACTTGAAAATAGTGAGATAATAAGAACAGATGGTAATGAATTTTTAGTTTATTTAGTTGGATATAGTGAAAGACAAATAGCAACTTATGCTCAAAAACTAGAAAAAGAAATGAAGAATTTACCACATGACTTTGGTGCAAGTGTTGGTTATAGTATGATAGAAGATGATATTAAAACCTTAGATGATGCAATTAATGAAGCAACACTTGAAATGATGACAAAGAAACAAGGATTAAAGTAGGGGATATAAATGAAAAAGAGCAAGCAGATAAAAATATTTTTACATAGAGTTATATCAATAATAAGACTACCAGAGATGAGAATCTTACCAGGTCAGCTTGCTTTTTTTCTTGTTATTTCCATAATTCCTCTAATAACCTTAGTAGGAGCCATTGGTAGTGGTTTTGGTCTACCTGCTACAAGTATTAAAGAAATATTAGATTCCGTTGTTCCTCATGACATTATTAATTATTTAATTCCTAGTAATACCGAAGGACTATTAAATTTTAATATGTTTGTTTTCTTTTTTGCCGCTTTTATTTTAGCTAGTAATGGAACTTATTCAATAATTAATACATCTAATGAGATATATAAAGTAAGAGAAAGTAGTGAGTTAAAAAGAAGAGTTAAAGCGATTCTTATGACTTTAATATTAGTTAGCCTTTTTGTCTTCTTAATTTTAGTTCCTGCATTTGGTGATGTTTTAATTAAAGTTATTAATGTCTCTATTAATAATGAGACTATTACTAATATCTCTTCAGGAATTTATCATATTATTAAATATCCAATATCATTGTTATTAATATATTATAATATTAAACTATTATATACAATTGCTCCTGATACGAAGATAAGTAGTAAAAGTACAATACCAGGTGCTTTATTTACAACGATTATGTGGTTATTAAGTTCTAAGATATATGCCTTTTATGTAGATTACTTTGCTAATTATAATGTTTTTTATGGAGCTATGTCTAATATTTTAGTACTATTAATTTGGGTTTACATCCTAGCATATATCTTTACTCTCGGAATGTGTTTCAATGCGACAGGAGTAATCCAAGAAACTTTAAAACTAAAGAAAAGTGATATCGATGAAGCTTTAAAGAAGGAAGAAAAGTAAAAGTTGCTTTTCTTTTCTTTTACATTTTGATATAATGATTAACGCGCTAAGGAGAGAAAATATGAAAGTAATAGAAACAATTAATAATATAGATTTTATTTTACCTAATGAAAATAATATAAACTTTATAAATGATAAAGCTTTAGTAAAGTTAGTAGGACTTGCTAGAAATGAACATCACTTTAATAAAGATCAAGATAGAAAATTAAGTAATTTAGAATTTAAAGACTTATTATGTTCTTTTACTAATGATGAAAGTCTTTTACATACTTTAATTAATAAATATCAAAATGGTGTTTTAAATACAAAGGTTTATGCTTTAATTGATAGAAATTTTAAAGAATGTAATCTAACAGTTAATGATGATGTTTATCTTAAGGAATTTGTATCTAATAAATTCAAAATAAATAGAGCTTTTTGTACTAAAAATATAAAAAGAGTAAAAGCTAATGATTTTATAATTACTGATGATACAGGAACTTTTCATATTAAATTAGATGGTAATAATATAATTGCTTGTAAACTTATTAATAATGAACTTAAAAAGACTAACTTACCAAATGTTTTAAAAAGTAAACATAAACTTTATAATTTAGATACTATGAAAGAATCAAGATATTATGATTATATTGGAGACTTTGAAGAGTTTGTAAAGAAAGATGGAAAAGAATATAATGCAGCTCATGTTATTAAAAATATTACTATTAAGGAAAATATTGATGGTATCAAAAGAGCTAAATCTTGTACTTTAGATTTTTTTATTAATGAAGAGGGAAAAATTATTTCTCCAATTGCATCTAGTATTGATGATGACCTATTAATAGGAGGAGACAGTTGTTTTGATGAAATAGTAAAAGTAGTAACTATCAAATTAAGAGAAACATTAAAAAATAGTGTCGAAGATACTTTAGTTAAGAGATTTTTAATGAAAAGAAAAAATCACAATAAATAATATTTAGAACACTCTAAAAGTAAAACAAATAGTAAGGGAAAATGTTAAAATGAAAAATAATATCGAACTAGTAAATAAAATAAAAAATGGTGATAAAAAATTAGAAGATTATCTAAAAACAACTTTATTAAAAAGTTTAGAAGGAATAAATATTAATGATAAAGAAATATTAGTAGATAAAGTTTTTAAAGAAGGACTAGAATCTTACAATTCAAAAATAATAGTTCCTTTAAAATTTTATCTCTTAAATTTATTACGTAAAGAAATAAGTTCTACCCAAAAGTGTATATTTTCACTAGAAGAACAAAAAATTATAAATTTATATTTAACTAAAATAGATAATAAATATTTATCGGATAAAGAAATATCTATAAAGCTAAATATAAATATTACTAAAGTAAATGCAATAATAAATAAATTTAATAACATTATTTTAAATCCGGATGATAAATTAGATATGGAAAATATTTTTCCAAACTACCTAGAAAAAATTAATCAAAAAAAAGAATACTATAAAATAAATAAAATAATTACCTTCGAACAAATTAATTTAATAGCATACTATATTGGAAAAGTTACAGGATATCCATTATCAATAGATGAGTTAGCAGATATCTATAAAAAAGATCCTTCTACTATTTTTAAAGAACTAAAAGTAGCGTTCAATCTTTTAAAAGATAATAACAATGTAGTAATTTTCATAAAAGAATATCCAAATACTAAAAGAGAATTAGTAACAAAAGCTAATGAGTTAAATATTAAGTTATTAAACATAAAAGCCAAACATTATATTCCTTATAAAGTTTTTTTATCTAATGAGTTGAAAGTATTGGATGAATTATCAAAAACAAAAGATGAGAATTTAACTGATGAAGAAATGGCTGCACGTTTAAACTTTACAGTTCCACATTATCGAAGCGAAAAAACAAAATTATTTAATAAAGTAAGACAAAATAAAAAATTACAAGAATTAATCGCTGAAAAATATGATGGTCTAGATATTTTGCGTGATGAAGATAAATTAACTGAAAAACAAATTAAGTTAATAGAAAGTATTAAAGAATTTGAAGAAACCCCTGAAAATTATGAAAAAATAATAAAAGAGGGAGAATATCAAAATTTACCTACTTTTATTAACGAAATAAATACCCTTAATAGATTTTTAAGAAAAAATACTTATCTAATGAAAGATGTATTATCTATTTACAAACACTTTGATTTTAATAAAAAAATTTTAACTAGTTTTGAAGCAGAAATGTTAGAAATATTTATAGAAGCCGATAAACAAAATATCTCTTTAGAAGAAGCTGCCAAACAGCTAAATTATTATGATGAGAAAAAGAACTATGCTCTTATAAAAAAAGAGGTTATTAAAAGAATTAAAAAGAATAGAATTTTAGCTAGCCAAGTTTCTAGAATATATGAAGGCATAATGAGTTCTAAAGATGAAGTTCTTAACAGTAGAGAAAAAGAAATGTTATCCTTATTAAATAAACACAAAGATAATCCTTTAAATGATGAAATAATCGCTAAATTATTAAGATATAAAACTACTAAATCTTATAATATTGCAAAAGCAAAGTTAATTAATAAAATAAAAGCGTACCCTAAATTATTAACTAGAGTTAGAGAAATATATCAAGAATTTGATGTAAATGATATAGATAATTTATCTTATAATGAGAAAATAATATTAGAAATTATTAATAATAGTTGTTATACTGCAAAAACAGAAGAAGAACTAGCTAACGAATTTGGGTATAATTTTGGAACTTATTTATGTATAAGAAATACTCTATTTAAAAAAATAAAAAACAACGAAGAATTATTAAAAAACATAAAAAAGAAATATCCTGCTTTTTCTCTTAAACAAAAAAATAATTCAATAAATAATTTAGTTATTAAAGAAGAAATTATGGTATTAAGAAAAGATTATAAACTTAATAAAGATCAAGATAATCTATTAAAACAAGCTTTAAAAAGTTTAGAAACTGATTTTTATGACTGTTTAGAAGATTATACTTTTGAAGATAAACTATTATTAGCTATAATATTAAGATACTATAAAGGTATTAAATTTTCATTTGAAGATATAAGTTCTATTTTAAATGTTGATGAAGAATATATTACAAATTTAATTAATTCCCTTATAACATCTTCTCATACTAAAGAACAAGAAAAGAAACTTAAGAAAATTTTAAAATCTTAAGTTTCCTAATTATTTGTACCATCTAAATATCTTACATAGTATTCATCAAAGGTTAGGTTACTAGCCTTTATTTTTTTTGCAAGTTCTACACCTACATAACGGTAATGCCAAGCTTCAAAACTATAAGTAGTAATATCTTCTTTATCTTTAGGATATCTTAAAATAAAACCATAATTAACAGCATTTTCTAACATCCAGTTATACTCATCAGTATTTTCAAAATTATTAAAATTATCATATGTTCTTGTAACATCAACAGCAAGTCCTGTTTGATGTTCAGAATATCCTGCTCTTGCCGAATAAGTATCGGCCATTTCTACACCATCATTTTTAACATAATTATTATATAAGTTCTCCTGATATGTATAAGATCTATAAGCAGAAGCTATTCTAATATTCATACCATCATTTTTAGCATCACTAATTAATTTTTCAATACTATCTTTCGCTTCTTTAACTAAATATATACCACTTTTAGCATAACTATTATCTAAAAGTTCTAGATTATCAGGAATATAATTACTATCTAAATAATTAAACTTATTAACAAGTAAATAATTAGTATTTAAATTAACAGCAGGAATAGTATCAGTATAAGTATCTTTATCTAAATTTAAATTAACTCTTGTAACAATATCTTCTATATTTAAATCAGGATTACTAGTTTGATAAGCTTTATATCTATCTAGATTTTCATCCTTATAATAAGATAATTTACTAAACTCATTATCATCATCCTTAGTGATCTCTTCCTTAGTTTCATTTTCTTTAACTTCTTCAATATCTTTATCTTTACTATTTGTATTAAATAGGAAAATCATAAGAATAATAAAGATAATAACAATAATACTACTTAAAATAATAATAATTTTTTTCATACATAACACCTTACTTAATTCTATTATATTTAATCTATATTAATACCATAATATCATATTTCTAAAAAAAATGTATTTTTTGTACGATTTATGTTAAAAACTAAATAAAAGGTGAGGTTGTGTATGGAAAAAGAAAGATTTATTAGAATGGAAACAAAATTTTAAAAAATATAATTCTAAGTATAGTATTAGAATTTCTCCTAAAAATTTTGGCTTTGAAAATAATATAAAAACTATACCTTTATATGTAATATTTTGTATTAATGAATAATTAGATAATCATATTTAAATAATGTTAGCATAGCCTTTATTAGGAGTTGATTTAATGAAAAAGGCATTTTTATTAATTATGCTATCTATACTTTTAATACCATGTTTTGTTAAAGCAGAGGAAGAAAATAATAACACCGAAATAAAAGAAGAAGATAATGGATCTAATTCTAATGAAGATTCTTCCAATATAGAAGATAATGCTGATTTAAATGATAATAATACTTTAAATGAAGATAGTAATAACACTGATAACAAAAAAACTAGTGAAGAAAATAAAACCAGTGAAAATACTACTGATACTTCTCT
Organism: uncultured bacterium; assembly: GCA_949284575.1. Taxonomy (GTDB): domain Bacteria; phylum Bacillota_I; class Bacilli_A; order RF39; family UBA660; genus Onthousia. The sequence goes on along the minus strand of CASDWO010000078.1, from coordinate 2,518 downwards.
TATCCCTAATGCTACAGCAGGAGTTTTAATGGATGCTACTACAGGAGAGATAATCTTTGAAAAAAATAAAGATGAGAAGTTAGCAGTTGCTTCTATGACTAAGATGGTTGCTCAAATTATTATATTAGAGCAAATTGAGAAAGGTAAGATTAAATGGACTGATATAGTAACAGCAAGTGCTAATGCTTCAGGTATGGGAGGAAGTCAAATATATTTAACAACAGGAGAAGAGATGACTGTAGAAGATATGATGAAAGGTATATCTATGGCTAGTGCAAATGATGCAACAGTTGCCATGGCTGAGTTTATTGCAGGAACAGAAGTAGAATTTGTTGAAATGATGAATAAAAAAGTTAAAGAATTAGGACTTAAAAACACCTACTTTAAAAACTGTACAGGACTAGATGAAGAAGGTCATTATTCTAGTGCTTATGATATGGCTATTATTGCAAGAGAACTTTTAAAACATGAAAAGATTTTAGAATTTTCATCAGTTTATGAAGACTATTTAAGAGAAGATACTGATAATAAATTTTGGTTAGTTAATACTAATAAACTAGTAAGATTTTATGAAGGAGCAGATGGACTAAAAACAGGTCATACTGATGCTGCCAAGTACTGTTTAGCAGCAACTGCTAAAAGAAGTGATTTAAGACTTATCGCTATTGTTTTAGGAGAAGAGAACAGTCAGACTAGAAATAGTGAAACAATGAGCTTGCTTGATTATGGCTTTAATAACTATAAAATAGAAATATTAAAGACTAAAGATGATATTATAAAAGAAATAAGTTTAGATAAAGCGACTAGTTCTAAGATTAGTTTAGTACCACTTAATGATATAGCAATACTATCTAAGAAAAGTGCGGATACTAAAAAATATACTTATGATATAAAAGTAACTAATAACAACTTACCTTTAAAAATAGGAGATGAAGTAGGTAAAATAATAGTTAAAGATAATGATAATAAAAAGATTAAAGAAGAAGTCTTAACAGTAACAGAAAATGTAGATAAACTTAACTTTTTAGAGCTTTTTGGTAAGACATTAACAGATATGATGGTAGGTAATATGAACTTTGTATAGACTAACTTAGGTTGGTCTATTTTTTTCTTGTATAATAGGAAATTTATACCTAAAAAGCGAAAATATGTATTGACGAACATATATTTTATATAGTAAACTTAAATTACAAAAGGAGGTTCGTCATATGAAAATATATAGAGCATATAAATTTAGGTTATACCCAACAGAAAAACAAAGGATATTAATACATAAAACTTTTGGATGTAGTCGTTTTGTCTATAACTATTATCTAAATTATCAAAAAGAAAATGGAGTACAGAAATCATTTAATTTATGTAAAGATTTAAAAGAACTAGAAAAAAGTCATGAATATCTTAAAGAAATAGATTCATGTTCTTTAAGATGTGCAATATTTGATTTAGAAGATGGATTTAATAACTTTTTTGCTAAGCGAAGTGGATATCCAAATTTTAAGAGTAAGTTTAATAGACAATCTTATAGAACTAGTTGTATGAGAAGTACTTATAAAGGAAATGAGTATAGTAATATAGAATTAGATCTATTAACTAGATTTATAAAATTACCTAAATTAGGCAATGTAAAAATAAGAGGATATAGAAACAAAGAAAGAATAGAAGGAAGAATAGTAAATGCTACTATTTCAAGAGAGACAACAAATAAATATTATGTAAGTGTATTAGTAGAAAAAAATCTATTAGTAGAAAAAGTAATACCTACTAGTATAGTAGGAATAGATTTAGGAATAAAAGATTTAGTAATAACAAGTGATGGAGTTAAATATAGTAATGATAAAATATTAATGAAATATGAAAAAAGATTAAAAAGATTACAAAGGAAATTATCAAGACAAATAAAAGGAAGTAAGAATTATTTAAAGACAAAAGAAAAGATGGCAAGGATATATGCTAAGATAAAAAATTATAGAAAACATTATTTAAATGAAATAGCTAATGAAATAGTAGATGAACATGATATTATAGTAACAGAGAATCTATTAGTAAAAGATATGTTTAAAGAAAAGAAAAAAGCATTTAATAAAAGTCTATTAGATGCAAGTATTAGTAAGTTATGTTCTCTAATAGAGTGGAAGAGTAAAATAAAAGGAAAATTTTATTATAAGATAAATACATATTATCCAAGTAGTCAAGTTTGTTGTCATTGTGGATATAAGAATAGTAAGTTAAAAGATTTAAGTATAAGAGAATATGATTGTCCAAGCTGTGGAGTACATAATGATAGAGATATAAATGCAAGTTTAAACATATTATTTGAAGGATTAAAGTTACACTATAATTTAGCTAATGTAGTTTAGATAATGTCATAGATAAAATAACAATTAAATAAGAAAATCAAATTAGTACGGTAGCGACTATCGGAATTTAAGCCTATGGAGAATAAGGGATACCTTATCAATGAAGTAGGAATCCTTGAAGGCAACGACAGGGTAAAAACAAACTTGTTTGTTTTATTTGT
>CASDWO010000077.1 GCA_949284575.1 uncultured bacterium | reverse complement strand
TCATTACTATGGTTATTTTATTAATATTATTATACTACAATTCTTGAGGTTTTTCCTTATTTTATGCCTAAAAAAGTGAATCTGTGGATAACACATTTTCACTTTTTTCTTGTCAAGTATTTTTTTCACCGAAACTCAAAAATTTTAATTATTTCTTGATATATTTCTTCTGCTATATCCTCTTTACTCCTAAGTACTCCATCTTTATCACACTCTATAATTTTAAAATTATATTTCAATGCAACTTCTAAACTATTATCATAAACTCTATCTAAAAACTCTTCATCTTTTTCATAAGTATCTTTATCATTTCTCTTATCTCTTAAACTCTTAGCATTTTCTTTACTCATCTTTAAAAATATTACAATATCAGGTTTAGGTAATTTAAGCTTATTATATTCATAATCTAAAATATAATCAAAAAAATCATCCTTTAAAGATCCTTCAAAAAAACTACCTTGATAAATTAAATTAGAAGTTGTATAACGATCAAGTAAAATAATATCTTTATTAAATAATTCCCTACTAAAAGCAAAATAACGATCTATAGCAAAGAAATTACTTACAATATAAGGATTTATTTCTTTCTTATTTCCAAGTTCTCCTTTTAAATAATCAGATATAATCTTTGCCCATACTTTTCCATAACTAGGAAAATGATGAGTTGTAACTATATAATTATCTTCTAATAATCTTTTCTCTAACAATTTCATTTGACTACTTTTACCAATACAGTCACTTACTCCTTCAATTACAATTAGCTTTCCCATCCATACCACCTATTTTAATTATACTTAAAAAAGATTTAATTTTAAAGAATAAGTAATAAAAAATAAGTAAATTAACATTTTTAACCTAAGAAAATAATAATTATATAAATTTTCAACTCCAAATATCTAAAATTCCTCTTTTGCATAATAATTAAACCTCTGTTAAAGTAAGAGCCGTTAAGAAGGGAGGAAATTATGAAAAAAATATTAATATTCTTAACACTAAGTTTTATTTATTTAATTAGTTCAGTAGATAATGTAAATGCAAGTACTGATTCTTTTTATGAAGGAGAATATATTAATAACATTTATATGGTTAGATATGATAAGAAAACAAATACTAAGTATTATCAACAAGCTAGAGTATATAGAAGAACAAGTGATAGAAAGCTAGCCTACTGCTTACAACCTTTTAAAGTTTTTGATCCTAATAATAATACTTATGAAACAGTCTCAATTTTACCAGAAATAAGTAATGAGACTCTAGAAAAAATAAGAGATATTATTGGTTTTGGTTATGGTTATCCAACTAATGGTTATGATTTAAAATGGTATGCTGTCACACAATTTCTAATTTGGCAAACAGTTGAACCTGATTGTGAATTTTATTTTACAGATACTCTTAATGGTAATAAGATAAATATTTATGATGATGAAATAGCAAGAATAAATGAATTAATCACTAATAGTTATAAAATGCCTAGTTTTAATAATATGACCTTCTATGGTATTGTTGGTAAAAGTATAAGTTTTGAAGATACTAATAATGTTTTATATAATTTTTCTATACCACAAGATATTATAAGAAATGGTAATACTATTACTGTAACTAAAGATACACCTGGTTGTTATGAAGCAGAATTTCAAAGAAATTATCAATATGACAAACCTGTATTATTTTATTATAATCCAAATAGTCAACACCTAGCGACTACAGGAAGTCCTTATAATAAAACTGCTAAAGTTAAGTATTGTTTTAATGAATTAAAACTAAAGATTAAAAAACTTGATAAAGATACAAATACTTCTATTAGTAAAGGTGAAGCTTCCCTAAAAGATACAATCTTTACTTTATATAATGATAAAATGGAAAAAATAACAGATTTAACTTTAGATGAAAATATGGAAGCAACTTTATCTAGTAATAATTATGATATTAACTATGGTACTTATTATCTTAAAGAAACTAAAGCAGGAACTGGATATTTACAAGATGAAGAGCTTTATGAAATTAATTTTACTAATGATACTCCTACTATAGAACTAACCATTAAAAATAAAGTTATTGAAAAAGAAATAATTATTAAAAAACTCTATGGTGATGGAAAACTTATGTTAAATGAAGAAAATATTACTTTTGAAATATATGATAAAGATAATAACTTAATAACAACTATTACCACCGATCAAAATGGTATAGCAAAAACAACCTTACCATATGGACATTATAAAATAGTTCAAGTTAATACTACAGAAGGTTATACTAAAATAAAACCATTTACAATCTTTATAAATGATATTAATAAGGAATATCATTATACTATTAATGATTATAAAACAGTAGAAGAAAAGCCTAAAGAAACTATCTCTATTGAAGTACCTAATACTAGTACTAATTATAATGATAACTACTATTTATTAAACTTATTACTAGGAACAACTCTTATTGTTAAGAAAAAGTTTAGTTAGTATTCTTTTACTAACTCTATACTTAGGTAGTTGTCTATTAATATATAATAATGAAAAAGACATTAATAAAAAGACTATTAATGCCTCTAATATAGAAAAAAATACTAATACTAGTAATTATCTTAATACTAATAATAATGATTTAAACACTGAGATTATTGGTACTTTAACAATAAATAAATTAAATCTATCAAAAAGTATTTATAATATAAATAGCATTCATAACAATGTAGATGAAAATGTTACTATTTTAAATGATGATATAAATCTAATTGTTTTAGCAGCTCATTCAGGGCCAGGTTATATTGCTTTTTTTAATGATTTAGATAAGTTAACTTTAAACGATACTATTAACTTAACCTATAAAGGAAAAGAATTAGTCTATAAAATAACTAATATAGAAGAACAACCTAAAGATGGAACAATAGAAATAAATAAAACTGATAAACAAAGATTAATACTTACTACTTGTAGTAAAAAAGATAAAAACAAACAGTTAGTAATTATTTCTGATTTAAAAAAGATGTAGAAATCTAGTATAAATTCTACATCTTTTCTTAAAATTACTTAACTATCTGCAATTCATTATCCTTAACATCAAAAGTAACAGTCTCTCCATATTTAATAGTACCTTTAACTAATTCATGAGCAAGTAGACTTTCAACAGTCTTACTAACTTCACGTTTTAAAGGTCTAGCACCATAATTAACATCATATCCTGCCTCTACTAAATAGTCTTTAGCTTTATCTGTTAATTTAATATGAATATCATTCATAGATAAACGTTTCTCTATATTAGAAATAATCTTATCAAGAATTTCATATATAACATCTTTAGTAAGAGGTTTAAAGACTATTACTTCATCAATACGATTAATAAATTCAGGTCTAAAGTGACTTCTTAGTTCATCTAATACTTTACTAGTATCTCCATCTAATATATATTCACTACCAAGGTTAGAAGTCATAATGATAATAGTGTTTTTAAAGTCAACGCATCTACCATTAGAATCAGTTATTCTACCATCATCAAGTATTTGTAATAAAAGATTTAAAACCTCAGGATGAGCTTTCTCTATCTCATCAAATAATACTATACTATATGGATTACGTCTAACCGCTTCAGTTAGTTGTCCTCCTTCTTCATAACCAACATATCCAGGAGGAGAACCAATTAAACGAGATACACTAAATTTCTCCATATACTCACTCATATCAATACGAACCATATGTCTTTCATCATCAAAAAGTTCATAAGCAAGAGTACGAGCTACTTCAGTTTTACCAACCCCAGTAGGTCCTAAGAAGATGAATGATCCAATCGGTCTATTAGGATCTTTTATTCCACTACGAGACTTGATTATCGCTTCACTTACTAAATGCAAAGCTTCATCTTGACCCATAACTCTATTTTTCATACTATTCTCAAGATTAAGAAGTTTCTCTTTTTCACTACTAACTAATTTACTTAAAGGAATATTAGTCATCTTAGATATAACACTAGCAATATCTTCTTCTGTAACATTATCACTTAATAATTGCATCTTATCATGACTCTTTAACTCTTCAAGTTCTTTCTCTAACTTAGGAATAATACCATGTTGTAATTTAGCAGCCTTCTCCAAATCATATTTATTTTCTGCTTGTTCTAACTCAAAATGAGCCTTTTCAATTTCTCTTTTCTTATCATTAATCTTATCATTAAGATTCTTCTCTTCTTCCCAAGCCTCTTTATATTCTTTCTCTTTTTTCTTTAACTCTCCAAGTTCTTTATCTATTTCATCTTTACGTTTCATAGATAACTGATCTTTCTCTTTCTTAATCGCTTGTCTTTCAATTTCAAGTCTCATAATCTTACGAGTTAAAGAATCAAGTGCATTAGGAACAGAATCCATTTGAACACGAATAGTAGCACAAGCTTCATCTACTAAATCTATCGCTTTATCAGGTAAATATCTATCAGTAATATAACGATTAGATAAAGTTGCAGCAGCGATTAAAGATTTATCATGAATAGTAACTCCATGATGTATTTCAAATTTCTCTTTAAGACCACGAAGTATTGTAATAGTATCTTCTACACTAGGTTCATGAACTATAATTTTTTGAAAACGTCTTTCTAAAGCTCCATCTTTCTCAATATATTTACGATACTCATTTAAAGTAGTAGCTCCAATAACATGAATCTCGCCACGAGCAAGCATTGGTTTTAAGATATTAGAAGTATCCATAGCACCTTCCGTATTACCAGTACCTACTATCATATGGATTTCATCAATAAACATAATAATAGATCCATCACTCTTCTTAATTTCGTTTAATACTTTTTTAAGTCTCTCTTCAAATTCACCACGGTATTTAGCACCTGCAACAAGACTTGCCATATCAAGTTCCCATATAGTTTTATTTTTTAAGCTAGCAGGAACATCACCTCTTTCTATTCTAAGAGCAAGTCCTTCTACAATAGCAGTTTTACCAACACCAGGTTCACCAATTAAAACGGGATTGTTTTTAGTACGGCGTGATAAAACACGAGTAATACTACGAATCTCTTCATCACGACCAATAACAGGATCAACCTTACCTGCTTTAACTGCTTCATTTATATTACGACCATATTTTTCTAAAACATTTTCATTTTCTTCATTTGGATTTTGATACATAAAACATCTCTCCTTTCTTACACATACATATTATATAACCATAATTAGCACTTGTCAAGTGAGAGTGCTAAAAATATAAAAAAAGAAAAAGAGTTTTAAAACACTATAATCTTAGCTATCTACTTTTCATTCAAAATTTTTTTAAAATTCCTATTGTCAATTAAGATCTATCAATAAATACATAACTATAAAAGGCATTATTTTTAAAATCTTAGCATTTAATTTTGAAGTTTTTTTATTTTATACTAAATAACTTAAAGATTAACAATCAATAACTTCTAATTTAACATCATTATCTGTTTTTCACTTAAACCAGTATAAGTAGATATTTTATCTATAGGTAGTCCATCTTTTAAGAGATTCTTAGCAATAGTTTTTTTCTCATTATTAGAACCATTTTTTAGTCCTTTTTCGATTCCCTTTTCAATTCCTTTTTCTAAAGCTAGCTTAGTATGATATTCTATCTTTAATTCTAATTCCTCTTTTCTTCTTTTCTCAGGATCATAAAGTCCTATATTATCTATATCATTTGTTAAATCATATAATTTATCTCTTACTTCC
>CASDWO010000076.1 GCA_949284575.1 uncultured bacterium | reverse complement strand
TCATTACTATGGTTATTTTATTAATATTATTATACTACAATTCTTGAGGTTTTTCCTTATTTTATGCCTAAAAAAGTGAATCTGTGGATAACACATTTTCACTTTTTTCTTGTCAAGTATTTTTTTCACCGAAACTCAAAACAAAAAAATATATTTTTCGTTTTATCTTTCCTCTTTCTTAATTAACTTAGCATGCATAACGATTCTATTACCAAAATTATCTTTACAGGTTGACAGTGTCAAGATCTTATCACTAGTATTAACAGTACCTGAAAACTCTACTTCACTTCTAGATTTTATTGTATTTAAAAACTCTTGATATGATAAATCATCAGGAAAAGTAGTAGTAATATAATAACTTTCTTTAGGTATTGTATAAACACTAAAGACTTGCCACATAGTATTTTCTGTAGGTGTTGAAAGTCTTATAATATGATTTTCTTTATTAGTATACCAAGAACTATTAAGAATGTTCTTTAAACTACCAAACATAGTACCATTATAACGACTATGAGCATAAATAATTGTATTTTGATTAAAGTTAACAGCATCATTTCGATAATCCATAAAGACCCAACCAGCATCATTTGCACTCTTATCAAAAGCATGAGATAAATAATAACTATTATTAGTAGTTTTTACTATTGGATAATTAATATTTGTTCCCTTTACTTCTATAAAACCAACAGTATCAGGATTTTTCACTAATAAACTAGAAAAATCAACTTCTAAAAGATTCATTTTAATATAATCCCAGTAATCATCTTTTTTAGAAACAGGAGGATTAATAGTTTCTGTTGTTTCACTATCTTCTTTTTCTACAACAGGAGTTTCTAAAACAACATCTTCTTTTATTTCCTCTACTTTTTGATTATCACTATACCAACTATAGACATTATAAATTGAATATATAAATATAGATAAAAAGAAAAGCAAAATAACAACAATTACCCATTTTTTTAGTCTTAATTTTTTTACCTTTTTCTTATTTTTTTTCTTTTTTCTTCTTATCCTTTTTTGATATTTATATCTAGATGGCATCTTTCTATCAACCATATTATCACCTAGCATAATTATATACTAAAGAAAATAATAAAGAAAGATCTAGTTTTAATTTTACTTTTCTGTTATAATTTAAAAGACACATATTTTTACCTCCAATGTTTGTTTTAACAACTTACATTGTCTAATCGGTAACTCTATGTGTCTTTTTTATATTAACTTTAATCTTCATATAAACCATGAAGTTTTAAAATATCACGATCACTAACTTCTTCTAAAACCCATTTTTTATTATCTTTAATTAAATCAAAATCAATAATATAATTAGCTTTATCAGTAACATTTTTTAAAGCATTTATTTTATAATGATCTATTTTCTCATCTCTTGATTCATTATCATCATCAACAAATTCTTCTTCATGATCTTCAATATAATCATCCGCTTCATCTAAAGCATTATTATAATCAAAAACTTCTATTTCTACTGTAACAGTAGAAGAATCTCCATTAGTACGTTCATTTTTTATTTTATAGGAAAGATTTTGATACTGTTTAATCATCATCTCTTTATATTCTTCTTTATATTTCTCACTATAATCACTATTATCAACAACCGTATCTAAGTCAGTCAAAACACTACTATCTAAAATTTGATAATTTCCTAAATATTCTTCTACACGTCTTGTAGGAGTATTCATCATATCATTACAACCTGTTATTAATAAAATACTACTTATTAGTAAAATTATTTTTTTCATCTTCATCACCATTAATAATATAACCTAAATATTTTAAGTTATACTTATTTTCTTTTAATTGTTGTAAGTTTTAATAACTTAAATAATTTTTTATGAAAATTACTATATTCTTTATTTATCTCACTTTCTAATAATTTTACTTTAGTATTATAATCAACACTTTGATCTTGAAAGAATTCTTGATAAAGATAATTTATTTTTGCACTTTCTTTATTATTTTTCATTTTTTTAAGTTCTTTAATTAAAAACTTTTTCTCCTCTTCTTCCTGTCTTGTTAAAAAATTAAAAGCTTTATTTTTTTTAATAACTTGATAAGATAAATTAGTCGTTTGCAAATCTAATATCATCTCTAAAACTTCCTCTTCTTCATCTAATAACATTGAACTTTTATAAATAATATTACCAGCATTATCAAGTTCTAATGCTAAAGCTTTCTTATCACAAGAAACAATAACAGCATAAGAGATTGTATCAATGTCATTATGAAAATAACTTTCAGCTTTATCTTTTATTTTTGGCAAAAAAGCTTTATCTACTCTTATTTTTGAAGTCAAAAGATCTTTAATAAACTTTTCACTGACTCTAATAATAGGTATTTTTTTAATATGTTCCAAATCATCTTCTAAATTCCACTCATAAAACTCTTTTAAACGGCTATCTTTAGTCCAATTAAGCAAAATATCATAAATATAGATCATTACTTCTTCTCCTTTCTAATTATCGCATATAATAGCATTATTATTCCTACAACAAGAATATAATTTTTTATATTTGTTATCATAAAAAGCAGATATTCTTTTAAGGAATAGCCAAAAGTAAATAAATTAGAATAAACTATTACATAAAAAAATCCTAAAGTTGTAAAAAGAAAACCAATTAGTCCTATAATTATATGTTTGATAAAATCATCACCTAATATAATTTATTCTAATTTATTTTTAGTATACAAAAAAATTGCTAATTTATACTTAGCAATTAAGATTCGAGTTTCTTAGTATCATTAAATTCTACTTTATTTATAGTCTCAAACTTTTTCGTAATTTTCTCTGTCGTAATAGAAACATTTTCAATATCTTTATTAACTGTTTGAATACTCTTAGAAAGTTTATCCCATCTTTCTTTATAACGAGCAAACTCCAAACTAAGCTTATTTAACTCTTCATGAATAATAGATGTATACTTATCTTTTTCCATATTTTTAATAATCATTTGAATAACAGTTAAAGTTGATATTAAGGTAGTAGGAGATGTAATCCATACTCTTTTTCTATAAGAGTATTCAATAAGATCAGCATGATAAGCATTTATCTCTGCAAAAATAGCTTCAGCAGGTAAAAACATAATCGCTTGATCACTTGTAACTGAAGGAATAATATATTTACTACTAATAGCATCTATATGCTTTTTTACATCTGCTTTAAAAGCTTTAGCAGCTTGTTCTCTTTCTTGTTTACTTAAATCTTTATTAACCATCATTTGATAATTTTCTAACGGAAATTTAGAATCTATAACAATTGTTCCTAAAGGAGCAGGTGCAAAAAGAATAGAATCAGCAATAGTACCATTAGGTAAAGTATATTGTAATTTATAAATAGCATCATTTTTTTCACCAAACACATTACTTAAAATATGATTTAAATTAACTTCCCCATAAATACCTCTTGTTTTTTTATCAGTTAAAACACTTTGTAAAGAAACAATATCAGCACCTAAACTATCTATCTTCTTTTGGGCTTCATCAATTTTACTCAATCTTTCAATAACTGAAGTAAAAGTTTTATTAGTCTTTTCAAAATTTTGATTAATTCTTTCATTTACCTGCTCATTAATAGCTAATAATCTTCTTTCAACATTATCATTTAACTTTGAAAAATCATCATTTAAATTCTTACTTAAATTATCTTTAAAACTATTAAGTTCTTTAATCATATTTATCTCTAAATTATTTAAACGATCTGTAATCCTCGCTTCATTTATATTCTTCATTAAAGAAACAACTGTTAATATTAAAATTACTACTAATAAAGCTATTATTATATATTCCATACTTCCTCCTCTTAGTTATAACCATTTTTTATACTATATACTTTATACCCCTTTTCATTTAATATATTAGCCATTCTTTTACTATTAAAACCTGTCTCACATATTAAATAATAAGTTTTATTTTTATCTAGATATTTTTCATATAACCTTCTTAAAGTCCCTAAAGGTATATTAACAGCTTGTTTAATATGACCTCTAGCAAATAAATAAGGCTCTCTAATATCAATTAAACTTGAATTAGAGTTTAATAAAGATAATACCTCTTCTTTTTCTATTTCCATCTAATCACCTATTATATTATAGAAGAAAAGAAAATTTTGGTTAAAACTTTACTTAAATAAATAATATCATTAGAACAAACGTTTGTCAAGATACTTTTTCAAAATAAAAAAGTACTGAAACAGTACTAAGTAAGTTGATCCCCTGTTATTCGCAATTTTCCTTTCCAAACTTGACCCCCAAAATCACCATCTACTTCAACTGTAGGCCAAATTCTTAAAACATAATCTTTCTTTTCCGAATTTTTAAGTGTTCCTTGATCTAGTAATCTCTCCCCATCAGGACCTAAAGTAGTTAAATATTTAGCAGTTCCTTTTGTACTATCTATATCAAGACTATATTTTAAATATTTATCATCAAGTCTCGTCTCACTAGAAGTTATCTCAACATTATCTAAATATATTTTATAATTAACTGAAGCTGTACCAGTATTAGTTAAAGTAAAATCATAACCAGTCATCGCTAATCCTTCCTCATCAGTTACAGGATAAGTATTTTCAAGATTAATCATATTACCTTCTCTTAAAGTTAACTCTAAAGAGCCAAGTGTAATAGTATTAGTCTTCTCTCCTTCTCCTAGAAAACGATAAGCAGCATAACTTACACCAATAACAACTATTACCAAAATAACTACTAATAAAACATAACCTGTTATACTTTTTTTATTTTTCTTTTTCATTTGTATCACCTACTATATAAATAAAGTATAACATTAATAATTTAAACTTTCAACATTTTTTAATTAAACTAACTCATCTCTTATAACATTCTCTACTTCTTGTCCATCAACACGATAACTTATAACATCAACATCATAATTAGCAAAAAAAGAATAACTTAAAGTATATAATACTTCCTCTTTAAGCTTACTATCACCATCAAATAAAGCATTATTAAAATCAAGTATTAATAAATCAGGACTCACTTCTTTATCCATCAATTTAACTTCTTCATTCAAAATACTTTGTAAATTATCTTCATAAATATAACTAGTTGTAAGTTCTTCAACAATAATATCAATCTTATCTTTATCGTTATTTAAATATTTAGTAACCGGTACATAATAAGTATCACTATCTATTAACTCTTGATAATAAACAGTTACTTTAGTTAAATCATTTAAAGAAGTATAACTATATTCTTTATTTATACCAATATCTCTAGTTAAAGGTTGTTCTAAACGCTTAGAAGTATTAGGATAATATTCTAAAGGTGTATTATCAACAGTTATATTAACTTTCTCTATTTCTTTTAACTCTGTTAAAGAATACACCAAAGCCTCTATTAATTTAATAGAAAGATCTTTATTTATTTTTAATAAATCTTTAGAAAAATCTAATGATACTGTCTCATTTTCTATAGTAATATTATTTAATTTAGTCTTAGAAGGTATTACTCCTTTTAAGTTATCCGTAAATTTATTAGTACTCGTCTCTTTCAAATTAACAATTATTTCTTTTATATCCTCTTCTAAATTATTATTATCAAGTAAAATCTTAGTTTTAACTAATAAATTATTTTGATCTAATAAATAAATAGAAGAATTAGCTAAAGCCGTTACATATTCAAATTCTAAATTAGTTTCCAAACTCTTCTCAGTAGTAGGAATCAAATAGATTGTCATAATAATAAAAAGGCTCATCGTTGTAACTAATATTTTCCTTAAAGCTTTCTGTTTTAACAAGATAGATTCCTCCTTTTATCCTTATTATTTTCTATTCTAAAACTTTTTAAAATATTACAAAAAAAAGTACTATTTTAGTACTTTATAATTTGATTTCTTTTAACTTTAAAAGTTCAATAACAGCATTAGCTCTCCCTTTAACTCCTAGTTTTTGCATCACATTTGAAATATGATTCCTAACTGTTTTTTCACTTATATTTAAAGACTGTGCAATCTCTTTTGTTGTCTTACCACTAACCAAAAGCAAAAAAACTTCTCTTTCTCTAGATGTTAATATTCCGCTCATAATATACCCCTTTCCCTAATCTTGAAACTTTCAATAGTAGTTTATGAAAAAGGTATTATTTGTTGTAGATGAAAGACCTAATTACCTTCAAATTTAACAGTAATTGTTTGTTTAGTATCAAATTCTTCTTGAAGGGTACGCATAATATTATTAGCAAGTGTTATATCATGTTTTTTCTTAGCAGCCACTACTGTAATATTATTACTATCTATTTTTACAAAACTATTGATTTTGTACTCATCTTTTATTAATTTCTCTAATTTCTCTTCTTGTCCTTCAATAACAGATAAATATTTTAACTGTTCATAAGCATTATTTTTCTCTTCCGTAGTAGCATCTTCTTTAGTCATCGTTTCTTTTAAATCTGTTTTTTCTTTATCTCTTTCTTCATCTAAATTCACTCTTAAAGCTGTTAAATTATCAACTTCACTGATTGTCTCACTTTCTTTTTCTGTTGATGATTCTTCTTTTTCCGTTGTATTACTTGCAATAAGTAAATCATTAGGCATAGTTATATAGTAAACACTAAGCACTAGAATAAGACTAAAAAGAGTCAAAAACCATAAATTTTGTTTGTTAATCATTTGTTTCCTCCTTTTTACTAATATACTTTATGAGGAACAAAGATTATTTATGACTGTAAATTAGCAATTGCTCTAAGGACTGTAAGTCTTCCCATTTGATAAGTTAAAGATCCTTGTTGATAAGCAATATATGGAGGTCTAATTGGTCCATCACAACTTAATTCAATAGAAGATCCTTGCGTAAAAGAGCCACTAGCCATAATTATTTTATCACTATAACCTGGCATATCATCAGGAATTGTCAAAGAAGAAGAATCAATTGGTGAATTTTTTTGAATACCCTGAACATATTTTATTAAATCATTCTCATTATTAAAGATAATATTAAGAACTATATCAGCTTTAACTTCGTTGTATTTAGGTTCAACTTCATATCCTAACTCTTCTAAAAGACAAGAAGTAAAAATAGCTGTTTTTAATGATGAAGCTACTACTGATGGTGCTAAAAATAAACCTTGTAATAGTTGTTTATTAATTCCTAAACTTGGCCCAACATCCTTACCTTCTCCTGGTAAAGTTAAACGTTCTCCACATAATTTTATTAAATCACTTCTTCCAACAATATAAGCCCCATTAGGAGCAATACCAGCACCTAAGTTTTTAATTAAAGAACCAACTGCAATATCAGCACCCACTTCTATAGGTTCTTTTTCACTAACAAATTCACAGTAACAGTTATCTACCATAATAATGATATCTTTATCTAAAGATTTAATAAAAGATATAACTTTATCAAGCTTATCAATAGTAAGACTTTTTCTTGTAGAATATCCCTTAGATCGTTGAATTTCAATTAATTTAATTTTATTAGTAGTTATTACTTCTTTAATTTTATCATAGTCAAAATCATTATTAATTAAATCTATTTGTTTATAATCAATACCAAAACTTTTTAAAGAAGAATTATTATCTACAAGCCCAATAACTTCATCCATAGTATCATATGGTTTACCTGTAATACTTAAAAGGGTATCACCAGGTCTTAAAAGAGCAAAAAAAGCAACAGTTAAGGCATGACTTCCTGATATAAATTGATTACGAACTAAAGACTCTTCAGCTTTAAAAATATCAGCATAGATCTTTTCTATTTTATCACGTCCTGCATCATTATAACCATAACCAGTAGTAGCATTAAAATCAGTTTCTAAAACTTGCTCTTTTAAAAAAGCATTTAAGACTTTCTCACTGTTTATGCGCTCTAAGTCATCTACTTTTTCTAATTCTTCTTTTATTTTAAAATCAACTTTTTTAATTAATTCTTCATTCATCTTTTTAATCCTCCATCAATTCTAATAATAGAATCATTTATATAACTTGCTTTATCTGTACCTAAAAAATATACTAAAGAAGCTATTTCCTCAGGTTCGGCAAAACGTCCAAGTATTATTTTATCTAATTCTTTATTTACAAACTCTTCATCTAGATCTTTAGTCATATCCGTATTAATCCAGCCTGGACAAATAGTATTAACTCTAATATAAGGTGCAAAATAATTAGCAAGATTATGAGTAAGAGAAATAACCCCAGCTTTAGATGCATCATAATCAATTGACTCAGGATAAGTTGTATCAATACCATTAGTAGATGAAATATTAATAATAGTACCACTCTTAGCCTCTAACATTTTAAGGCCTATTTTTTTAGATAATAAATATGTACCTACAAGATTAACTTCTATAGTTTTCATAAAATCTTCTTTAGTTTTTAAAGTAAAATCCTGATCAAGAGCAATAGAAGCATTATTAACAAGAATATCAAGATAACCAAATTCTTTATAAACTTTCTCTATCATTAAATCAATCTCTTCTTCCTTAGATATATCACATTTAATAACTAAAGCTTTAATTTTATAATTAGATTCTACATAATCTTTTAATTCTAAAGCATCTTTTTCACTAGTATTATAATTTATAATTACATCATAACCGTTTTTAGCATATTCTATTATAATCGCTTTACCAAGTCCTCTACTACTTCCAGTAACTAAAACATTCATAATTATCCCTCCTAAAGAAAAAGTGCCACCAATAGTGACACAAAATTATTATAAAGAAACAGGATAAACTGACACTTGTTTTTTGTCTCTTCCTTTTCTTTCGAATTTTACTATACCATCAACTATAGCATATAAAGTATCATCATTCCCACGTTTAACATTTGTACCAGGGAAAATCTTAGTTCCTCTTTGACGATAAATAATACTACCAGCAGTAATGAATTCTCCATCACTAGCTTTAGCACCTAATCTACGTCCAATAGAATCACGACCATTAGAAGTGGAACTTTGACCTTTTTTATGAGCAAATAGCTGAATATTTAACTTTAAAAAATTCACTTTTCGGTTCCTCCTTACTTTATTTGTATATTTTCTTTATATTTTTTTTCTAATTCTTGAAGTAACTTTACCATATTATGAAGTAAAAGTTGACTTATTCGTTCTTTTTGCAAAACTTTAATAGTTAAGCCTTTACTACTAGCTAAATAAGTTATTGTATTTTTATTAATAGTTAAGATACCATTAATTGTCGTAGTAACAATTGAACTAACAGCACTACAAACAATATCTTTACCATAATCATCATAAAGAGCATGACCTAAAATACTAATACTCTTATAATAGCCTTCTTCTTTAATTATTTTTACTCTAATCATAATTAACCATTAATTTTTGTAATTTCAACTTTTGTATATGGTTGTCTATGTCCTTGAGTTCTACGATTACTTCTTGCTTTATTCTTATATTTGAAAACACGAATTTTCTTAGCCTTACCGTTTTTAATAACTTTAGCTTCAACAGTGGCATTAGCAATATAAGGTGAACCAACTTTTGAATCAACCATTAATACTTGATTAAAAGTAACAACATCTAAAGGATTAGCATCTATCTTTTCAATAAAGATTTGATCTCCTTCACTAACACGATATTGTTTACCACCAATCTTAACAACTGCGTACATTCTTTGACCTCCTTTTTTACTTAAGACTCGCTTTTAAGGTACTGTTTAGTTACAACAGTTTCTACCTTTTCAAGGCGGTTTGAGCATGAGGTATCAAGCTACAAACAATGTAATTCTAACATAAAAAAGCTACTACGTCAAATATTTTCAAAAGAAAAAACGAAATTTTTCATTCGTTTTCACAAGAAAGTTCAGCTCTATATTCAATATTATCTTTATCTATGTATTTTATAAAAATTCGGGTTTTATCTTTATCACATTTTGAAAGTTCTTTAATACTTCTAGATAAAATATTTTCGAGATCACCTAAAGTATAAACAATCTCTCCTTTAGGACCTTGACTTATTATAGAAACAGCTGTACTTTCCATATATTCTTTAGCAGTATTAACTAATGTTTCTTCTTGATAAGAAGGAGATAATCTTTTGTTATTATTAAGTACAATTACATAAATAATAATACCAATAGCGATTAAGATAATACCAAAAATCACTAAAACCCATCGTTTATCTTTCACTTTTAATAACATCCCCTTCCTGATGTACATCTACCACTACTATTAACAGTAAACGTTTCCCAAATACCACTACCAGCATTATATAACTTAAAAGTTACATTTTCAAACATTACACCAGTAGCATGCCATTGTTTTAATGTTTGATCAGCTCTACCTCCAGGCTCATATAAGTAATACCAACCCGAGTAACCTCCAACATTTTGAACCCAACCTGTAGCAAGTAAAGTCTTTGGACCGCTACTACCATTTTTATCAGCTTTTTCTGTTCCATCATAGAAATAGTACCATCTTATCGCTCCTTCAGGTTTAGATGGATTATACCAATAAGCTTGTTTCCAACCTGTTACTTTAGAGCCTCTATTATAATAATACCAATAGTAATCAGGATAACAATTGTCGGGATATTTATATTCAGGTGGTTGCCCACAAATATACTTTGTTCCTTCTTTATACCAACCATTACCAATCTTTAGTGTAACTGATTTAGATCCTGTATTACCTACTTTATCAGTAACAGAAACTGTACAAGTAGCTGTAACAACAATGGCACTAGAAGTATCAATATTTATCTTAATTGTATTATTTTTATCATTATGACTATAACTTAAGTTATATGGATGACCTAAATTATCTTTACCAGTACAACTAACTGAAAGTGTTTCACTATCACTACCACTATGGGCATCATAATAACTATAAGTTATAGTTGGTGGTGTTAAATTAATATCACTATATGTTTTTCCCCAACCATTTTCTTGTAATTGAGCTTCACCAATAAAACCATTTTCAACACTTAATTTAACAACAGGATCAGTTTTATCAATTCTAAAATAATATGGTTTGCTCCAATCACTAGTTCTTCCCGATTCAGTTACTGCTCTAATACAAAAATCTTGATTTCTTGTTGGAGAAAAAAGATAACTTTTATTTAGATTTTTAGTCTTTTGCCCTGTACAATCTAATGAATATTCATAGTGATCAATTTTTGAAGTTTTACTAGTTGATTTAAAATCACCCCACCATACTGATCTACCAGTCCAATTTTCATTATTTTGTTTTATTGGCCCTGTACTACTATCATATCTAAGTGTAGCAGTTGGAACTGTTGGTTTATCTTTATCAACATAAGCATTAGCAACACAACTATTAGTATTACCAGCATTATCTTCTATTGTAAAAGTATATGTTTTAGCTGTAAAGTTAATATTTTTACTATATGGATTATATTTACAACCACTTCCACTATCTTTACATTCCACTGTTATATATCGATCATTTTCTGTCCAACTAGTACTTGCTCCTGTTATTTTACCACAAGTAGGTTTCGTCTTATCAATCCTAATCATCGTACTAGCACTATCAGAACAATTTCCAGCATTATCACATGCTCTAATATAAACGGCTTGATTTCTCTCTTTACTAAATTCTGTTGTAACAAAAGTTTCTTTTGCTGAATTCGCATATGTTGTCCATTTCTTATTATCATAACTATATTGATAATGTTTTATACCAGATCTTTCATCTTTAGAACTAACTGTTAATTTAAAGTTCTTAGTTGTAAATTCACCATTAGTTGGATTAGAAATAACTGGGACAGTAGGCGGTGTCTTGTCAATATAATATTCACCAGTTGATATTTCACATTCATCATTCTCAGCATCATAAAGTTTAACTTTTAATTTATTCTTACCATCAGTTGTTAAAGTAATTGTATCTTTACCAGGTCCCACTACTGTTTTTAATAAACTGTAATTAGCATTATCTATTTTTAAATTAGCTTCCCATTTAAAGGTATTATTTGTAACATTAACCGTTATTCTAACATCTTTATTAGTCCAGGTTGCCGTCTTAACATTACTAGAAAACTTCACATTGCCACAATTAATTGTATCATAAATAGAATAAATACCCGATGTTTTAACACTACTATTTCCACTAGCATCATAAGCATAACCAGTAATTGTATATACACCTTTTTCAGTTAATTTTATTGTTAATTCATTTTGATAAGTTTGATAACCTGTATCTTTGATTACTGTATCATTTTTAGTAATAACATAACGATAACTACTAACTTTTTTATTATCCGTTACTTTCATTTTAACTGTTATATTTTTAGTACTACTAGAACTATTAGGACTAAAAGTAATAACTGGTGCGGTTTTATCAGTATCCGTTTTATAGTCATCATTATCGCATTTTAATTCGGAATAATATTGATAATCTCTATTTGTAACTTTTTGAACAAAAACAGCACTATCTCTAAAGTTACAGTTTTCTTCATTACGGTCTTTTATCTCATCAATATACTCTTGCTCAATTAAAGTATCCACTGTAACACTACTAATTTCTCCTACTTCTTTAGGAAGTTCACTTCGATGATCTGCATAATAATCTCTTGCTGCTAAAACAAGCATATTTTCTTGCGAGCGATAGTACTCGTTATGACTCCTATCAAGTATTCCTAGAAATACTGTTGAAATTAAAGTTGTTAGTAAACCTAATATAACAATAGTCACTAACAACTCGATAGTTGTAAAACCCTTTTTTTTCATTACTTTCACATCTTTCTCTACTCTTACTAATAATATAATATAGTATTTTTAAAAGTTTTTCAACTATTTTAAAAATTTAATATTGAAAAAATTATATAAGAAAAGACAAATTATATTAATTAAGGCTTTAAATAATATATAATTTAAATTGAATTTACTAATTAAAGAAATTAATAATCCTTCTATAACAAAAAAAACTAAAATATGAATTAGAGATTTTCTTTCTTTAGAAAAAAAAGAAAGAATAATTGTAAAAAAATAACTAATAAAAAATACTATAAATATATTAAGATCAAATAAAAGTAATAAAGAAAAAATTAAGAAGTTAAGAAATGATAAAAGTAAAGCTATCTTATTACGATTATACCAACTAATATGATCAACATCATCTAAATAAGTTGTAATTATCTGCTGAAATTTTTCATTATTACTTTTATATTTCTTAGGTTTAAAAGTCCCACTTTTTTCTAACACTTTATCAAATTTGGTAAAATCTTTTAATTCTAAAATATAACCTTTTTTACTAAATTCTGTTACTATTTGTTTTTGATGATCATTAGTATGTTCATGATATTTAGAAAGACGAGGAGCAGCAATTACTTTTTTATTATGTTTTAAAGCCGTTAAAATACTACCTACCCCTCCATGAGTAATAATAAGATCCGCTTTTTCTATTAATTCTTCTAACTCATCATTAGGAATAGTTTCAAATATTTCCATATTAGGACTTTCATACTTAGTAAAACCTGCTTGAACAATAACTTTATCTTTAATTATTCCTCTATTTATCTCCTTATCAAGAGCTTTTAAAAGTCTTACAAAACTCTTATCTTGCGTTCCTAAAGTTACTAGTATCATTAAAAAATCCACCCCCCAAAAGTTGCTTTTGGATATAATTCTAACATCTCTTGCCACTGAACAATAAATAAATCAGCTAAATGCAATTTATAAAAAAGCATTCCTGTTATAGTTTTTGAATTAATATTAGCAAATGTTTCAATATAAATAATTTTACTACCAAAAATCTTTCCCAAACAACACATAGGTCCTGCTGTATGAGCCCCTGTTGTAATTATATAATCAGGATGATATTTAAAATAATAGTAAAGACTTAAAAAACAATTAGCTAGTAGTTTAAAAGGATAACTTAGTTTATGATCTTTAGTTCCATAAAGAAGAAAATCAACATTTTTATAACGTTTTTTCAATTTTTTATTACTTTTAGTATTTTCAGTAATTAAAGAATAATTAGAGTTTTTAATAATTTTATCAAGCTCTAATAATTCTGTCAAATGTCCTCCAGTACTAGAAATAAACATTATGTTTTTTTTCATTTTATCCCTTCTTTTCTATAAGATTTTCCCAAAAACTAGTTAAGGAATCCATTGTATATTTTTTAGCTTTACTCCGTCCACTCTTCCCAAGTTCTTTTCTTTTTTCTAAATCATCTGCTAAGTCTTTTATTTTTTTCTCCATCGCTTTAAAATTACGATGCTTTATTAAATATCCATCTTCTCCTGAAGTAATTATTTCTCTTGCTCCTTCAGCTGAATCAAAAGCAAGACAAGGTAGTCCATTACTCATCGCTTCAAGTAAAACAATCCCAAAACTTTCTGTATAACTTGTCATAACATAAATACTAGCTTTAGACATTAATTTCTCTATTTCTTTACTATTTTTAAACCCATGAAGAGTAACATCTAATAAATTATTGTTCTTAATATAATTTTCTAAAGTTTCTTTTTCTTTACCATCACCAATTATATCTAATCCCCAATCAAACCCTTCACTTTTCAAATCTTTATAGATTTTTAATAAATCAAGATATCCCTTTTCCTTCGCTAATCTTCCCACTGTAATTAATCTTTTCGAAGTAAGTGGACTCATCTTCTTAGGTATTTCTTCTAAAGCATTTGGAATATAAAAACATCTACATTTATAAAGTTCCATCTTTTTTTGATAAAATTGTTTTAAATCTTTTGAAACTAATACTAAATAATCAAGATCTTTAGCACTATTAACAACAGCATTAGCATATTTCATATTATTATGATGATGATTATGTTCCCAGCCTATTTTTAAAGTCTTAGAAGAAGCATATTTTGCCGACCATTCATTTAAAAAGGTTCTAGTAGAAATAACAACATCAATATTAGGGGTATTTTTTAAATATTTAGCTACTTCATTATGTCTTTTATATAATATTTTTAGACTTTTAACTGACTGTTTAAAAAAATTAATAGGTTCTAAATTATGTAAAGCATCAAGCCATTCTTTTTTATTAGGATTATATTTAGGATCTAAAAGATAAGTAACTTTAACTTTATTAGAAATAGAAAAAGCTGGTTCTTGATAAATTCTATAAACCGTCACAATCTCTACTTGATAATTTTCTATTTTAGATAAAGCATTTGCTAAAGAAACAACTGATTTTTCAATACCACCATAACCTAAATGAAGAGATAAAATAACTATTTTTTTCATCTTTTCCTCCTTGTTATTTAATTATAACTTAAGTATTTTAAAAATACAAATAATCACTTGCTCTTAGCCCTAGGAAAACTATGTAAATAAATATTTTTTAATTGATCATTAGTAATATGAGTATATATTTGCGTAGAAGAAATACTCTCATGCCCTAATAATTCTTTAACAGATAAAATATCACATCCTTCATTTAAAAGATGTGTAGCAAAAGAATGTCTCAACATATGCGGAGAAATATTTTTATGTAAAGATGTTTTTTTAATTAAATTAGTTAAAATATATCTAACTCCTCGTTCTGTAATCGCTCTACCTTGATTATTTAAGATAAGATAATCACTATTAAATTTATTTAATTCTTTATAACCATCATTTAAATACATATCTAATATATCACTAGCATATTCTCCATAATTAACAATTCTCATCTTTCTACCTTTACCATGAATTAAAATAGTTCTCTCACTTCTATTAAGATCTTTTAATTTAATTTTAACTAATTCCCCTACTCTTATCCCTGTAGCATAAAGTATTTCTAAAACTAATCTATCTCGTTGTCCTAATTTATTATCTAATAAAGGAACAGCAAACAACTCTTCTAATTCGTTATATTCAAAATAACGAGGTAATTTTTGTTCTTTTTTAGGAGATGTAATTAAAGAAAAAAGATTACTTGTTATTTTATTATTACTACATAAATATTTATAATAACTTCTAAGTGCACTAAGTTTTCTACTAATAGAAGTTGATTTTTCATGTTTTTCTTCTTTTAAATATCCTAAATATAATCTAATATCACTATATTCCAATTTTAAGTAATCAATATTCTCTCTTTCTAGATATTCTAAAAATTCTAAAATATCTCTTTCATAATTATCTATTGTATATTTAGAATAATGTCTTTGATATTCTAAATACTCCAAATATTTCTTAATCATCTACGTCTTCTCCGGTAATTTTCAATATCTTCATCTTCTCCATAAGTAAAGCTAATCTCTTCTTCACTTAAAAATTCTTCTTTATCAGAATCAAAGGAATATGATGAAAAGTCATGAGGAATAATTACAGTAGTTTGTGGAAAGTTAGTTTTAGCAATTTTCAAATCATTTATTTTTTTATTATCATTAGTTTTTTCTTTATCTTTATTAGCAAGATAATGTCTAAATACTTCATATTCTAAGAATGCTCTTTCTAAAGCTATCTGTAAAGAAGTTATCTCACTATCAAATGTATCGCCTCTAAAATAACGATTTAATAAAGTTGAAAATAATTTATTATTACCAAAAATTGCATATAAATCATCTTGATCTTTTTGACTTCTACGAATTATTTTAGTTTCTACTTCTTTAAAAGATTTAAGAAAAAGATCATTTTTTTGTCTAATTATTTTTGCACTATGATAATATGGCTCTGCTACTGTTTTAGGAATAAGACTATCAATAATTTGAGCTAAATCTTTTTTATCATATATAACACTCTTATAAGTATAAGTGTTATTAGAATTAATTATTCTTATAGAAAAAAGAGTCTTATTTTGATATTTAGGATCTAAATTTCTGCTAAGATCATAACTTCCCTTAAAAGAAGATGTAAATTTATCCACTTCTTCTAAACTAGAAAATGTTTTAACTACTTCTTCCTCTTGATATTTATTTTCTTTAGCATATCTATTATAAACTGAACCAACTAAATCATATTTCTTTGCCATGTAGTCATCGTCGAGTAGACAAATCTCGACTCCTCCTTTCTTATTTTAACGTGAAAGGCTAGTCTTTTTGCCCCTCACAGAACCGTACGTGCAGTTTTCCTGCATACGGCTCTTCATATAGTCTTTATTACCAAATATTTATATATAACT
>CASDWO010000075.1 GCA_949284575.1 uncultured bacterium | reverse complement strand
CCATGTTGCATCTGTTACAATAAAGTTCTCATAATCTCTTAAATTACCTAAAAAGCCATCTACGGTGGTATCATTTAACCAAGATTCCATGTAACTTCCTGCAAAGTTAGTTTGATTACTTGGATTATATGTAGTTGCACTTATATTCCACTGTGTTACTAATTTTGTTGTCTTGGCTTGATTATTAACACTAACAGCCCTCCATAACTTTCCACTATACCATACATAATTGTTTGGATCTTCTCCTGTAATAAAGGTATCTACTCCATCATCATAGGTACTTCCACTAGTAAGACCTGCTATTATAGTTTCACCTGCTTTTGGTACTTCTTGAGTTGCTACTACTCTTAACTTTCCTTTAAATGTCTTACCACTTGCTTCTTCCTTAGTGGCATCATAATCTATCCATATTCTTAAAGTATAGTTTACTGTCTCATCTACTCCTATAGTCCCAAAGTCTACTCTTCTATTTGGATCACTTCCCATAGTCGTTAAATCCTTTGGT
Source organism: uncultured bacterium (assembly GCA_949284575.1). GTDB lineage: Bacteria > Bacillota_I > Bacilli_A > RF39 > UBA660 > Onthousia. Next base: position 5,553 of record CASDWO010000075.1, on the reverse strand, counting down.
CCTATTACTTCCTCATTTCTTGTTAAACTATATCTAATTGCACTATCAGGTATCCTAGTTTCTCCTTCATCTAAAGGAATATCATCTAAATAGATAGTATAATCTGTATCAATATTACCTTCATTCGTTAAAGAAAAAGTAAAGCCATCTAAAGTCATTCCTTCACTATCTTCTATAGGAATCTGTTTTTCAAGGGCTAATTCATTATCTTCACTTAGTATTAAATCTAAAGTCCCTGCTCTTATCACATAATCTTTTTGACCTTCTAAAGTTGTCCTAAGATAAGCATATGTTATACCTAAAGCTATTAATATTACTAATAAAATACTTCCTAATATTATAATCTTTTTCTTATCACTTTTATCTTTCATCTTATCCCTACTCTCTACTTAAATTCTAGCACAAATATTATTTACTAGTCAATTAACTATTTCTCATTTCTTCCTTCATTAAGTAAAGTATCTAAGGTAACTAAAGAAAAACCTCTTTGCTTTATATAATTTATTAATACTTTTAACTCCTCTAAATTACTTTTATTTAAATCTATACTAATAATACTACCACTCCTAAGTTTTCCTTTTATATTAGAATATAAATTATTTTCTAAATGTATAGTAGGAATAATTGTATGTAAAGATAGACTACTACATAAATCTAATACCTCAGCATTATCATAAGTAGCATAACAATATTTTGGTTTCTTATTAGTTGTTACTTCTAATTTATTTAAAGATTCTCTAAATAATAACTTATCATATAAATCATTATAACTTAAGAGTTCTATTTCATTATTACTTGCTAATTCACTAACTAAAGCATTATTATTATCTACAATAATTCCATCTATAAAGATAGTAGCATTTGTATTAGAACTTATTAATATATCTTTTAAATCATTTAAATAAGTAGCATCATTAACAGCAAAAACTAAAGAGATATTAGTAGTAAAACCATTGCCACTAGAAATATATTTATCATAATAATCTTCTATAGAAATAGCAGGTTCTACTTCTTCAAAGACTAAAAGACTCTCATTATAATCACCATAACTTTTCATTTTCTTAAAACTCTCACCTAAATCAATAACAAGTCCATTATAACCAGGTACTAAATAATCTCCCATAATCTTAGCATTAACAGCATTTTCTTTATTATCTTTATTCTTTTCTTTTAATGTCTTCATAATAGGATCATTAGATTCTAATATTACTATCGCTTTATCTGTATAATAAAAAGAAAAAAGTACTAAGGCTAAGACAAGAAAAGCTTTTATTATTTTTTTAAATAAAACCATTCTATCACCTAGTACATTTTATTTATTTAATTAAAATATATTCTATGGATATAGACTAAAATAAACATCACTTGCTCTTTTACTAATTCTTCTTGTAACAAGAGTTGTATAACTATTTCTAGGATTTTCCCAAGTAGAATCAGGACTTGTTACAGTTATAGACATTTTAGGACTAGTAGTTGGAGCATAGCCAATAAAAGCAGTCGAGATTGTATCAGTATCATTAATATCATCACCATTAGTATCAGTAGCACTTTGACTAGTTCCTGTTTTACCAGATGGATCATGAGAATCATCAATATAACCTACTCCTAAACCATAACTTTTATTCATAACCGCATAAAATCCTTCTTTAACTCTATTTAAGTATTCAGGCTTTGTATTAACAGTATTTAAGACATTTGGTTCAAAAGAATAGATTACTTCCCCTAAAGATTCATCATCAGTTGCCTCATGTACTTCTTTTAATAAATGAGGTTGTAATCTACTACCACCATTAGCAATAGTTGAAATATATTGCGATAATTGAATTGGCGTATAAGTATCATACTGTCCCATTACAAAATCAAGAAGTAAACCAGGAGCTTTATTACTACTAGTATATCCTAAAGATTCAACTGGTAAGTCTATTTCTGTTTCTACACCTAACCCAAATTCTTTAAAAGTAGTTCTATAAATATCAAAAGCATTTTCATTAATAACTAATGGCTTATTATATTGATAAGTTGCTCCTGCTACTTTCATAGCTGTTTTAAACTGATAAACATTACTAGATAAAGCTAGCGCATCTATATCATTAATTCTACCTAATGTTCTCCAAGAACATTTCTCAGGTGTACCTGCTATTTTAATACATTCATCTACTTGATACTCTCCAGGTGTAATTGCTCCTGTATTATAGCCAACTAACATACTAGCACCTTTAACAACAGAACCACTAGTCATAGGATCAGTCATAATACCTGTAGTACAATCAATAGTCTTATAACCACCATTACCATCACTAACAGCTTGACGCCCTGCCATAGCAAGTATTTCTCCCGTATTAGGATCTTGTATTATAGCATAACTTCTTTTGTAATACTCTGTATTAGGTTGTCCTTTAGTAGCTAATATTTCTTCATTTAATATAGCTTCTAATTGTTGTTGTAATTCTATATCAATAGTAAGAACAATATCATTACCTCTTTTACCTTCAGAGACAAGTTCAAGTTCATGAGAATTAACAGTACGATAAATTGCTTTTGTACCTTTTAAGTAATCTTCATATTGCATTTCTAAATAACTAGTACCTACTATATCATTTAAAGCATACCCTTTAGCAAGATATTCATCTTTTTTTTCTAAAGGTACAGTACCAATATTACCTAAAATAGTTCTAAAAGTATCTCCATAAGGATAAACTCTCTCCCAATCAAGTTTTGTATTAAAACCAGGTAAATCCTCGTTATTTTCAGCTATATAAGCATATTCTTCATCAGTTACATTTTTATTTTTAATAACTTTATCATCATAAGAATACCCTCTATTCATAAGATAAAATAAATAACTAGCTTTATTATCTTCATCACTAAAAGAATTAAGTTCTTCATCAGTTACTCTTTCTATTTTTAACTCATAAATATCATTACTGTCTAATTTTCTTTGTACATATTTCTCCCATTCGCTTTCTTTTATTCTATCATTCATCTTATCACTATTTTTAGCAACAAAAAATTCTCTTTTACTCCTTTCTGTTACTTTATCATAATCTAAGTTTAAATGACTAATAACTTTATATGCTAAAGCTATTTCTTCTTCCGTTGTTCTATCTTTATCTTTATTATAGTAAATAGTCTTAACTGCTTTATTATCAACTAAAACCTTCCCATTACGATCAAGTATTCTTCCTCTAGGAGAACTTTCTCCTTCTACTATTTGCGTAGCAAGAGTCGTAAGTTCTTCTTTATATTTACTATTTTCTCTTAACATTACTTGATAAAGACGAAAACTTATAATCATAAAGAAAATTATTAAAACAGTTCCTAAAAAGATAAATCTCTTATTATAAGTAGCTAAATTAACTATATAATTACCTTTAGGTTTATTAATTTTTTTACTTTTTACTTTTTGTTTTATTTTCATGCTATCAACTCTTTCTCTATTAGTTTATCACATAAAATCAATTTTACTACATATAAATTAATTAAGGGTGATAAATTTGATAGAAAGATTAATTAGAAATAATATAAAAAACATTAACTATCATTTAGTAATGGGATATTTAGAAAGTAAAAATATTTATCCAACTGAGGATGAAGCAATTATAATAACTAATTTTTTAAAAGAAAATTATAATTCTTTATTAAAGGATAATAGTGCTTTATTAAGTTTAAAAGGAAATATTAGAGATAATATATATTATGAAGTAACTAATCTTTTAATGAACCTAAAAAAATCATATTTATAACTTAAAAAGTATGATATAATTTTATCATACGGAGTGTGATAAAATGAATAATAAAGGGTTTACTATTATTGAGTTAATTGCAACTATTGTCATCATGGCTTTAATGTTATTGATAGTTATGCCTTCAATAAATGCCCTACTTAATAATAATGAAGACAAAGCTTATGAATATTATGCTGATAGCTTAATAGAAGCTGCTAAGCTATTTGTTAGTAAGGAAGGAGAAGACATAACTCCTCTTGGAACATTAAATTTTACGGGTTGTGTTGATATTAGTTATAGTGATTTATATAATACTGATTTAATTAAAGATTTTACAGATGAAAATATTGATTGCAGTAATGCTAAAATAAGATATACTAAGAATATTAACAAGGAAAGCTATAGTTATAATTTAATTTGCAAAAATAAAAAGACTAATGAAGTCTTATACAATAGTCAAAATATTCCTAATAATAATTGTACAGTTACCGCTTATTAAGTCTTATTAAAGCAATCTCTTCTTTATATGGAGCTTTACCATCAATATATGGTGTTTCTAATATTTTAGGAACATCTTTTAATTTATCATAGTATATTACATTTAATAAGTTATCTAAACCTATCGTACCTTTCCCTATATTTTCATGACGATCTTTATTAGAAGCTAGAGGATTTTTACTATCATTTATATGAATACATTTTATTTTATCTAAACCAATTATTTTATCAAAAGTATCTATAATCTTATCAAAATCACTTATATTATAACCTGCATCATTTAAATGACAAGTATCAAGACAAACCCCAAGACGTTCTTGATATTTAACTCCATCAATAATAGTTTTTAACTCTTCAAAAGTTCTTCCTACTTCACTACCTTTACCAGCCATTGTTTCAAGTAAAATTGTTATATTACTATTATCTTTTTCTAAGACAAGATTTAAAGCTTTAATGATATTAGAAATACCTTCTTCTACACCTATACCAACATGTGAACCAGGATGTAAAACTAAATATTTAAAACCAAGAGTAGCAACTCGCTTTAATTCTTCAATTAAAAATTGACAAGAAAAATCTAATTTACTAGGATTAGCTAGGTTAATGATATAAGGCGCATGAACAATAACATTATTTTTATCAATACCACTTTCTTGCATTAAAGTATGAGCTTCTTTAACATCTTCTAAAGATATTTTACTTCTAATAGTATTTTGTGGTGCCCCTGTATAAAACATAAAAGTATTAGCTTTATAGCTTAAGGCTTCTTTAACACTACCAACTAACCCTGTATCTTTTTTATAACCAACATGACTTCCAATTATTAACATAAAATACCTTCTTTCTATATAGATTATAAAAGATTCAAAGAAAAAACGTCAAGTATGACGTCAATCTTTACCTATATTAAGCATTAAAACTCTTAATTTAACATCATTATCTGATTTTCACTTAAACCAGTTATTTCACTTATTATAGGTATTTCCATATTTTTTGATAACATTGCTTTAGCAATAGTTTTTTTCTCATTATTAGAACCATTTTTTAGTCCTTTTTCAATACCTTCTTCTCTAGCAAGTTTAGTATGATATTCTATCTTTAATTCTAATTCCTCTTTTCTTCTTTTCTCAGGATCATAAAGTCCTATATTATCTATATCATTTGTTAAATCATATAATTTATCTCTTACTTCCATTAACTCTTTATCTCCTACATTAAAGTTGACATTTGTTTTTTAGATAAGCCAGTTGCCTTCATTACATCCTGTTTAGAAATTCCCATATTAAGAAGATTCTTAGCAATAGTTTTTTTCTCATTATTAGAACCATTT
>CASDWO010000074.1 GCA_949284575.1 uncultured bacterium | reverse complement strand
TCATTACTATGGTTATTTTATTAATATTATTATACTACAATTCTTGAGGTTTTTCCTTATTTTATGCCTAAAAAAGTGAATCTGTGGATAACACATTTTCACTTTTTTCTTGTCAAGTATTTTTTTCACCGAAACTCAAATTTATATAGTTAAGTCATCTTTCAAATTATTTATGTAATATACTTTTACACATAGATCTAGAAAAATCACCTATTTTAGTATCATATGAAGTTCCAATAAATTTTTCTAAGTTTGGAATAAAGTTTCTTCCATTAGATACATGTCTTACCCATTTAGATAATTGTCTTAAATCCTCTTTATTTAAACTCTTATCTTTAATCATTTCAAAATATAACAACTTTGCTATATAAAAATTAAATTTATTAATATTATTATCATAAATATTATAACAAGATGTATTTAAAATTTTAAACTTATCCATATCACACAAATGAACATAATCATAAGAATAAATATAACTACCTCTATTCAAGTCTTTAACTAATATTTTATTTTCTGTAAAACTAGAAAAATCATCATATAAATCATATGTACATTCAATTAATTCACTACAAGTAAAATCACCACTATCTTTTCTAAGAAATAAATTCTTACTATTAGTAACATCAAAAATATAATCCATTACAATCCCACAAAATACCCCATCTTCATCAAACATACACTCTAAAGGTTTAGCAGTTCTTTTTACATATAATTTATTCATAAAAGTAATCGCTTTATCATAAGTCATTAAAGATTTATCTTTACGCAAAGTAATATCATATTTTAAAAGTTTTAAAGCTAAATTATTAAATCTAAAAACAATACCATCATGACCAGATCCAACTTTTTCTAATTCAAAAATATTATCTATACAAGTATTCCCATTATTAAAAATAACTGATTTTTTTATATTATTATACTTTTTCATAACTATCACCACTAAAACTTGCTATATTATACTACAACTTAGTCAAAAAAGCAAAAGAGCCTATTTACTAAGCTCTTCTTCTATTCTCATTAACTGATTATATTTACATATTCTATCTGTTCTAGACATAGAACCAGTTTTAATTTGACCTAAATCAAGTCCAACAGCAAGATCTGCTATAGTAGTATCTTCAGTCTCACCACTTCTATGAGAAATAATAGTCTTATAATTATGTGCTTTAGCAAGCTCAATAGTTTCAAGTGTTTCAGTAATAGTACCAATTTGATTTACTTTTAATAGTATTGCATTACCAGCTTTATTATCGATACCTTTTTGTAAGCATTCTTTATTAGTAACAAATAAATCATCACCTACAAGTTGAATTCTATCTCCAAGTAACTCTGTTACTTTACTAAATCCTTGAAAGTCATTCTCATCAACAGGATCTTCTATTGAAATTATTGGATAAGTATTAACTAAATCTTCATAGTATTTAATTAACTCATCAGTACTAAGTACTTTACCTTCTCCTACAAGATTATATTTACCATCACTATAAAACTCGCTTGCTGCAACATCAATTGCATAACAAACATCTTTTCCAGGCTCATATCCAGCACGTCTAACCGCTTCAGTAATTAACTCAAATCCCTCTTTATTAGTTTTTAAGTTAGGTGCAAAACCACCTTCATCTCCTACACTAGTAGCATATCCCTTTTCTTTTAATACATTTTTAAGACTATGGAACACTTCAGCACCTACTCTAACTCGCTCATGAATAGTATCTCTTTGAGGAATAATCATATACTCTTGAAAATCTAATGAGTTATCAGCATGAGCACCTCCGTTTATTATATTCATCATAGGAACAGGTAAAGTCTTACCATCTCCAACATATTCATATAACTCTTTACCATTAGCTTTCGCAGCAGCCTTTAAACAAGCCATAGAAACACCAAGTATAGCATTAGCACCTAACTTACTCTTAGTTTTAGTACCATCTAACTCTAGCATTTTATAATCTATCTCTTTTTGTTTAGTAACATCCATTCCAATTAGATTATCACGTAAGATAGTATTAACATTATTAACAGCATTTAATACTCCCTTACCATTAAATCTACTCTTATCTCCATCTCTCATTTCTAAAGCTTCTCGCTCTCCTGTAGAAGCTCCACTAGGTACACAAGCCCTACCCATAATACCATTATCTAATATTACATCTACTTCAACAGTAGGGTTACCTCTTGAATCTAATATTTCTCTTCCTATAATATTTTTAATATTCATAAAATCATCCTTTCCAAACAACTATATTATATCACTGTTTCACTATTTACTGTATTATTTTTTCTTTTAATTAATCTTTTTCCTACATTTTCTCTATTTTCTAAAGTACTAGAATTACTAGCAATATACTCATCTAGACTAATCTGAGCATCATACATTCTTTTCTCTTCATTATAATAGAATATCTTAGGAGAAAATCCCTCTAATCCTTTAAAGAAACCATGTGGTAATGCTTCTTCATAATCTAATTCAAAAGAAGTGCTAACTAATTTATCAACTATATCAAAACTTTTATTAATAGTAGAATCTTTCATATCTCTATATATAGGATAAAACTTTACGTTTTTTACTCCTAATAATGATGCTAAATACAAATCTCTTTGACAGTCAGCAACTACAGTAGTATTAGGATTAAATGGATATATCAAGCACATCTTTTTTTCTACCTCTATATTTTTCTTCATTGTTACCATCCTTTCAAACTAATATAACATTTATCTCTTAAAAACTTCTTAATATTATCAGTATCTTTTCCTTCATAATACATAATTAACATCTTCTTATAATCTTCGACTGAATCACTCGGAATAGAGATAATGCCTAATCCTCTTGATACCAAATGATGATTAGCAAGAATAATAGCAGTTCTCTTATTACCATCAATAAATATCTGTCTTTTCATAACATATAATAATAATTCTATAGCAAGACTAATATCATCTAATTTACTTTTTAAAAGGTCATTAAGCTCCTCTACTACCTGACTTTCTATAGGAATACTAGGCATCCAACTAGTTCCACCTATTTTAGCAGTATTACTTCTAACTTTACCTGCATTATAATAAAAGCCTTCAAGAACCAACTTGTTAATTTGCGATAAGAAAGAAAAGCTCTCTTCTGCTATAATAACATTTTCATCTAAAACAAACTCCCAAGCATGTTTTAAATTAACAACTTTCATAATATCAGTAGAAGTCATTCCATTTACTTGACCGCTGTTTAAAATATTATTTACATTTTCATAAGTAGTAACTACGCCTTCTAACATCGCTTGATTATAAATAGAATCTACCAAACTTCTTTTAGCAAAATCTATATTAAGTTTAACTTCATCACTAAGTTCACTCTCTTGATAATTTAACTCCTTTAACTTTTTCTCTAAAGTCTTTATTTCTTTCTTTAACTCTTTAGACTTTAGATTATTATTTAAAATCAAATTATAAAGATCATCACTATATTCCCCTACATACTTAGATACATTTCTACCAAGCTCTCTATAGTGTACATAAATATATTTCTTTGCATCTTTTTCTCTAACTTCAACAGAACCACAAATCATATTATTAAGATGTTCCTCTAAATTATGCTTATAATGTAAAGTATTCATTATCTCGACATTGTCATTCATAAATACCACACCTTTCTTAAACATATCAAATATCACAATATGTGAAACATTTTTAATATTTTTTTGCATTTTGCTTCACATTTTTAAACTCCCTCATTGATATAGTAGAAACCATTCTCACAGAAACAATAGTAGTTGTGTCTTCTTCATCTGCGACAACAACATAAGCTTCATAAAAATAATCTCCTAAACTTCAATTAATGTTTTCTTTTTCTATGTTTTTTACAAATAGAAGTATTAATATATTGATATTTTCTTTCTAAAGCAACATTATAAAATTGTTCTAAATTTAAAAAGTAAATCAAAGAAGTACCTTTCTCATTAATTAAAGAATTAATTAACATATTTTTAGTATTATGATAAAATTCCATATCATCTTTAAATACTTCTTTAAAATCAACTTCTTCCAATTTAATTGTAGTATCCTTTACATTTTTACAAGGTTTCTCACACATTTTATATGCTGTATCTACCGCTATAGAAGCATTAACAAAACTATCTTCAGTAAAACCATGTCTATTAATAGCAACCAACATACAAGATGCCATTTTAAATGTATCTAAATCTCCTACAACATAATCTTTTCTTAAATGCTCACATAACACCTTATATTCCAAAATAATATCATGTATTATTGATAAAGTATCCTCTAATTTATCTACATTATTTTCATCTAAGCTATAAATAATTAAATTAATCAACTCTTTATTTCCTATTTTTGCACTATTTATACTATTTTTCATTATCTTTAAAACTCCTAACTATATCTCTAAATTCATCCCCTCTATCCTCACATTGTTTATATTGATCCCATGATGCCGATGCAGGACTAAGTAACACTGTATCTCCACTATCTACAACACTATTAATATAATTCATCGCATCAACTAATTTTTCAAAAGTCTTAGTCTTAATACCAACACTCTCTCCATATTCTTTAACTCTATCACGGCACTCTCCAATACCAACAATTTCTTTAACTGGACTAATAAAATTATCTAAATCATGAAAATCTTGTCCCCGTTCAAGTCCTCCAAGTATTAAAATAACATTCTTATCAAATGATGATAAAGCAATAGTAGTACACTTAGTATTAGTAGCTTCTGTATCGTTATAATAATCTACACCATTAACTTTATCTATAAATTCTAATCTATGTCTAACCCCAGTAAAAGTCTTTAAAACAGAAACTATAGACTCATTATCAACTCCCACTTCTTTCGCTATCATCATTGCTCCTAAAGCATTCTCAACATTATGATTACCTTTAAGTAAGAATTCATCACGATTCATAATAAATTCATCATAGTAATAAAGCTTATTATCAATAAAGTATGCTCCATTTATCGCCCTCTTAGAAGAAAAGTACTTGGAATTGCTCTTAATATCAGTAGTTCCCTTCATAACATCATCGTTTTCTATATTTAATATCGCTACATCATCCTCAGTTTGATTTGCAAAAAGTTTAAGTTTAACCTTTTTATATTCATCATAACTACCAAAGAAATCTATATGAGCTTCTGATAAATTAGTCATTAAGGCAATATGAGGATTAAACTTATCCATATTAGCTAACTGTTGACAAGATACTTCCATCACAATAATATCGCCACTCTCTAGTTTATCTAAAAAACTACATAAAGGATAACCAATATTCCCCGCTAAATGAACTCTTTTACCACTTTTTTTAATCATCTCATAAGTAAGAGTTGTCGTAGTAGTCTTCCCATTAGTACCAGTAATACCAATTAATGTAACATCATTTGGTAACAATCTATAAGCCATCTCTGCTTCATTAATAACAGGAATTCCTAATTCTTTTGCCTTAACTACATACTTATGATCATTCCTAATCCCAGGATTTTTAATAATATAATCAAAACTATCATCAAGCAAATCATCAGGATGACTATCAAAAATTAAACTAACTCCAAGCTTTTCTAACTCTAATACTTTATTTTCATCTTGCCTATCACGACTTCCTCCATCATTTAAAATAATAGTATTATTATATTTACTTAAATACTTCGCTACTTCATATCCACTACGAGCCATTCCCAGTATTAATATTTTTTTTAAAGTAAACATATCCATTCCCCATTTCCTTAATAATATTATACTAAATCACAAAAATATTTAAACCCTCTAATTGAAAACTATTAAATATATTGATATAATTTAATAAAAGAAAGTGGTGTCATATGAAGATAATAACCTTAAATGAATTAGATTTTGACAAATTTGCAAGTAATCATAAATACCGTAATTATTATCAATCATCTGCTTATGGTAATATTATAAAAAATTACGGTTATGATATTCATTATATCGGTATAATAGATGATAATGAAAAATTATTAGGAGCTTCCCTACTTTTATATAAAGAAGTATTCATGAATTATAAAATTGCCTATGCCCCAAGAGGCTTTCTTTTCGACTATACCAATATTAATAATTTAAAAGAATTTACTACAAGACTAAAAAAACTCTTAGGTAAACAAGGTTTTATCTCTATTACTATTGATCCATATCTTCCAGTTAATATTAGAAATAAAGATGGCAAAATAATAAATATTAACAATGAAGCGAATATATCATTAGAAAATTTAAAAGCTACAGGTTATAATTATTTAGGACCAAATCTTTTCTTTGAAAGTAAAAAGCCAAGATTCGAAGCACTTATTACTTTAAACGATGATATTAAAGATATATATCAAAGTTTTGAAAAAAGAGTAAGACATAAAATTAAAAAAGCTATTAGAAGTGGTATAGAAATATATAAAGGCAATAAAGAAGATTTAAAAATATTTTATGAACTAATTAAAAAGAAGTATGATAAACCTTTAAATTATTATATAGAGTTTTATAATAACTTTGAAAATAATATAGATCTATACTTTGCTAAACTAAATACCGAAACTTTTGTTATTACTAGTAGATTACAATATGAAAAAGAATTAGAAATCAACAATGATCTAGCTAATAAAATACAAAGTACTACTAATATTAATATGAAAAAAAGACTAATTAATGAAAAAATGGAATCCGACAAATTAGTAAATATTTATAAAAAAAATCTTGTTTGGGCCACTAATCTATTAAAAGAAAATCCTGAAGGACTAATTGTTGGAACTTCTCTAAATCTTTGCTATGATAATGTTTGTTATCTAATAATAGAGGGATTTGATCAAAATTTCAAAACTCTCAACTCAAACTATCTTATCAAATGGAAAATGATAAATGACTACAAAAATAAGAATTTTAAATATATAAATCTTAATGCCGTAAGTGGTGAATTTACAAAGATAACCAAATATAGTGGTCTTAATGAAATGAAATTAGGCTTTAATGCTTTAATTACCGAATATATAGGAGAATTTGAATTTATCATTAGTCCATTACCATATAATTTATATAAGAACTTAAATAAAGATAAAAAATAAAAATATTCTAATCGCTAGAATATTTTTTTATATCATCTTCACTAAAACAAATACTATCCATTACTTCTTCAATAACTTCTTCCCATTCTAAAGAAATATCAACTGGTACATTAAATTCAATTGTTACTAGTTTATTATCAATGGTAAAATATCTAAAGCTATAATATGTACTAGCATTTTTAGATATTAATTTAGCAAAAGTTTTATCATATTTTTGATATACCCCACTATCAATCACTTCCATATTAGTAAGATTAGCTATAAGATTATTTAAATATTCTTCTAATCCTTCATCTAACATATCTTGATTTGTAGTATTAATAAAGATCTGTTCTTTAAGATCACTACTTCTAAAAACAAGTTCAGGACGATTATTATAATTATACTCATTTTTTAATGTAGCTTCATCTAACGAAGTTAAAATATCAGGTACATTTATAAAGAATTTCCCATCAACTCTATATGTCTCAAAATTAACTTTTTCACCATTAATTAAGAATTTTGGTTCTTCTTGTTCATCCTTTGCTTGCTCTTTATTATTACTACTATGAATTAAGTTTGCTAAAAGGAAAGATAACATAACAATCAAAATAATACCAATTATTCCCAAAACTATATTTTTTATTTTCATAAGTAACACCATAAAAAGTATAACATATTAAGTTTAAAAAAAGAAGTCCTAAGACTTCTTAATTTATTTCTATTATCCTTCGATTTCAGAAACAACACCAGCACCAACAGTATGTCCACCCTCACGGATAGAGAACTTAGTACCTTTTTCAATAGCAATTGGATGAATTAATTCAACATCCATTGTTACATTATCACCAGGCATAACCATTTCTACACCTTCTGGTAAAGTGATTACACCAGTAACATCAGTAGTTCTAAAATAGAATTGTGGACGATAGTTACTAAAGAATGGAGTATGACGTCCACCTTCTTCTTTACTTAGTACGTAAACTTCAGCTTTAAATTTACTATGAGGTTTAACACTACCAGGTTTAGCAAGAACTTGTCCACGTTCAACTTGTTCACGAGAAATACCACGAAGTAAAACTCCTGCATTATCTCCAGCTTCAGCTGTATCAAGTTGTTTTCTAAACATTTCGATACCAGTAACAACTGTCTTTTGAGTATCACGGATACCAACGATTTCAACTTCATCGTTAAGTTTTAATTGTCCACGTTCAACACGTCCAGTAACAACTGTACCACGACCTGTGATAGTGAATACATCTTCAATACTCATTAAGAAAGGTTTATCAGTATCACGTTCAGGAGTTGGGATCCATTCATCAACAGCATCCATAAGTTCATAGATTGCGTTAACATATTTCTCTTCTCCTTCAAGAGCTTTAAGAGCTGAACCCTTAATAACTGGAGTATTATCTCCATCAAATCCATATTCGTTTAATAAGTCACGAACTTCCATTTCAACTAAATCAATTAACTCTTCATCATCAACCATATCACATTTATTTAAGAATACAACCATACGAGGTACTCCAACTTGACGTGATAATAGGATATGTTCACGAGTTTGAGCCATAGCTCCATCAGTAGCAGCAATTACAAGAATTGCACCATCCATTTGAGCAGCACCAGTAATCATGTTTTTAACATAGTCAGCATGTCCTGGGCAGTCAACGTGAGCATAATGACGTTTTTCAGTTTGGTATTCTACGTGTGCAGTATTAATTGTAATACCACGTTCTCTTTCTTCTGGAGCTTTATCAATGTTTGCATAATCTGTAAAATCAGCCCATGCAGGGTTTTTGTCATGTAAACATTTAGTAATAGCTGCAGTTAATGTAGTTTTACCATGATCAACGTGTCCGATTGTACCAATATTAACATGTGGTTTAGTACGATCAAATTTTTGTTTTGCCATATTATTTTTCCTCCTCTTTTTTTTATACAATTTATATTTTATCTAACAATTACTAAATTTGCAACTGTTTAGAACTAATTTTAACAAAGTTTCTTATTAATTTCCACTCTTTTTAATAATATCTTCAGCAATATTTTTAGGTACATCTTCATAATGATCAAATGTCATAACGAAGTTACCTCTACCTTGAGTATTACTACGTAAGTTAGTAGCATATCCAAACATCTCAGAAAGTGGAACCATTGCTGATAATTTAACCACATTTCCAAGTGACTCTTGTCCAAGTGGACGACCACGACGACTAGTTAAATCTCCCATAACATTACCGAAGTATTCATCAGGTGTTGTAACATCAACTTTCATGATTGGTTCAAGAAGTACTGCTTGACACTTATTCTTAGCTTCTTTTAAAGCCATAGACGCTGCAATCTTAAATGCCATTTCACTAGAGTCTACATCATGGTATGAACCATCAAATAATGTTGCTTTAATATCAATCATAGGATATCCTGCTAAAATACCAGTTTGCATTGCTTCTTGTAAACCTTTATCAACAACAGGAATATATTCACGAGGAACAACACCACCTACGATTTGATCAACAAATTCATAACCTTTATCAGGATTTGGTTCAAATTTAATCCAAACGTGACCATATTGTCCACGACCACCAGATTGTTTAATATACTTACCTTCACATTCAGCACTAGCTTTAATAGTTTCACGATAAGCAACTTGTGGTGCACCAACATTAGCTTCCACATGGAATTCACGTTTCATACGATCAACTAATACATCAAGGTGTAACTCACCCATACCAGCAATAACAGTTTGACCTGTTTCATGATCAGTATGAACTTTAAATGTTGGATCTTCTTCAGCAAGTTTTTGTAATGCAAGTGCCATCTTATCTTGATCTGCCTTAGATTTAGGTTCAACAGCAAGTTGAATAACTGGCTCAGGAACAATAAGTTTCTCTAAGATAATAGGTTTCTTTTCATCACATAATGTATCACCAGTAGTAGTATTCTTAAGTCCAACAGCAGCCGCTATATCACCAGTATATACATCACTAATCTCTTTACGGTTATTAGCATGCATTTGTAATATACGACCAATTCTTTCTTTAGAATCTTTTGTTGAGTTAAGTACATAGCTACCACTAGCTAAATGACCAGAATAAACTCTAAAGAATGTTAAACGTCCAACAAAAGGATCAGTCATAACTTTAAATGCTAAAGCACTAAATGGTTCATTATCACTTGGATGACGAACTTCCTCTTCTCCTTTTAAGTTATGTCCTTTAATTGATTCAACATCTAAAGGACTAGGTAAATAATCAATAACTGCATCCATTAAAGGTTTAATACCTTTATTTCCTAAAGCATCTCCACACATAACTGGGAAGAACTTAGTTGCAAGGCACCCTTTACGAATAGCACGTTTAATCATAGGAACAGTTACTTCTCCACCATCTAAATATGTTTCCATCATTTCATCATCAAATTCAGCTACACTGTCAATTAAATCAGCATGTTTTTCTTCTGCTAAATCTTTTAAGTCAGTAGGAATATCTATTTCCTTAGCTTCCTCTTCAGGTTTACCATCAAACTCAATTGCTTTCATAGTAACTAAATCAATAACTCCACGGAAATCATCTTCAGCTCCAATTGGCCATTCAATAGGTTTAGCATTAACTCCTAAACGATCTTTTATTGATTTAAGACTATAATTAAAGTCAGCACCCATTTTACCCATTTTATTAGCAAAAATAATTCTAGGTACCATAAATTCATCAGCTTGTCTCCAAACTGTTTCCATTTGAGGTTCAACACCAGCTTGAGCATCAAGCAAAGCTACAGAACCATCTAAAACTCTTAAACTACGACTAACTTCGATAGTAAAGTCTACGTGTCCTGGAGTATCGATTATATTAAAACGATGATTTTTCCAGTGTACTGTAGTAGCTGCACTTGTTATTGTAATACCACGCTCTTTTTCTTGTTCCATCCAGTCCATTTGACTAGCACCATCATGAGTTTCTCCAATCTTATGGATATTACCACCATGGAACAAAATACGTTCTGTTGTTGTAGTCTTACCAGCATCGATATGAGCCATAATTCCAAAGTTTCTTGTCTTCTCTAAAGACGTATCTCTTGCCATAATAACTCCTTCCTACCAACGATAATGTGCATAAGCTTTATTAGCTTCAGCCATTCTGTGGGTATCTTCACGTTTTTTAACAGCTGCACCAGTTCCATTAGATGCATCTATAATTTCACTAGCTAAATTATCAGCCATTCCACGTCCACCACGTTTTCTTGAAAAAGTAACTAACCAACGTAAAGCTAAAGCTTCAGCTCTTGCTGGAGTAACTTCTTGAGGGACTTGATAATTAGCTCCACCTACTCTTCTAGATTTAACTTCTAAAAGAGGTTTAATATTTTCCATCGCTTGATTAAATACTTCTAAAGAATCTTTTGAAGTTTTATCTTTAACAATATTAAAGGCATCATAAACGATAGTTTGCGCAACACCTTTTTTACCATCAAGCATAACTGTATTAATAAGTTTAGCAACAGTTTTAGACTTATATATAGGATCTGGTAAAATATCTCTTTTAACAGCACGTCTTTTACGCATAATTTATCCTCCTTCCAATTCCAATTACATATTAATTCTTAGGTTTTTAAGAACAGTTTTTATTTCTTAGGCTTTTTAGCCCCGTATTTACTACGGCCTTGTTTTCTATCCTTAACTCCTGCTGTATCTAGTGCGCCACGAATAATATGATAACGAACTCCGATTAAGTCCTTAACACGTCCACCACGAACTAATACAACACTATGCTCTTGTAAGTTATGTCCAATACCAGGAATGTATGTATCTACTTCCTTACCATTAGATAAACGAACACGTGCATACTTACGTAAAGCTGAGTTTGGTTTCTTAGGTGTCTTCGTACCAACACGAGTACATACTCCACGTTTTTGAGGAGATGGATTATTTGTTTGTTTTCTTCTAATTGTATTAACTCCCACTAAAAGTACTGGAGATTTACTCTTACGAACTTTCTTACCTCTACCTTTATGTACTAATTGATTCACTGTAGGCATTGTAATTTCTCGCTCCTTTCTTTACACATATCCAGGTGTATCATTTTTAGTTCTAAATAAAGTTTTGCCCGAAGCAAAACCAAATTTAAACCAGCATAGATAATATAACATCATCTCCAACTAATTGTCAATATATTTTTATTATTTTCTCTTTAACATGCCCTTAACTATAAAAATTGCTTCTAAAAAAGCTAAAAAAAATTACATATATCTAAGAAAAGTAATCACCAAAAAGAAAGGATGAAAATTTTTAAAGTACAATAACAAACAATAGCCTATAATAAATATTGTAAAAATTACTGTTACTTTTTTTAATTTCTCATTATATACAAAAATATTATCATTTATAAGACGTAAAGTTAGAAATAATACAAATATATCAATAATAAACTCAAAAACAAACAGAAGATTAGGACTTAAAACCAATAATACAAATAATATAATTGCTATATTTACAATAAAAATACCCCTACTCTTTTTATATATATCCATAATACTTACCCTCTTTCATTAATAAGAAAGAACTTATTAAAACTATAATATTCGTCCATAAGTCTCCACATAAGGTTTCTTCAAATGCTCTTTAAAAAGAATCCTATTATACATATCCCATTGCAATTTATAACACTTAGCATGAGAACTATGTCCAAGCCAAGAATTCCATTCTAAAATTGTTTTCTCTAAATCTAACAAATTATGAGAATACAATTCATTCCACTTTCTAATCTTTCTTTTTATTTTCTTAATACTTCTCTTTCTAAGTAACCGATAACTCTCATAAATACGAAATCCACAAAAATCAAGGCCCATTTTATTAGGATAATATCCACTCTTATGATTCAATTGAATATGTAACTTTTCTTTTAGAAAAACTGCAATAAGTTCCATATATTTCCTAGCATCTTCTTTTGTTTTAACCAAAAACACAAAATCATCCATATATCTAACATAATACTTAAGTTTCAATTCTTCTTTAGCATAATGATCAAGCTCGTTCATATAAATATTAGCAAAAAATTGTGAAGTATAATTACCAATTGGCAATCCAATCTCATCTTCATCTCCATAAATAAACTCTTTAGTAAGCCAAATTAATTTCTCATCTTTAATAAATTTTAACATAATATTTAATAATACATCTTTATCTATATTATAAAAGAATCCCTTAATATCACATTTTACTATATAGTAAGTACCATATTTATTTTTCATATTTTGCATATAAGCTTGAATCCTATCAACCGCTTTATGAGTTCCTCTTCCGTCTATACAAGCATAAGAATCAACAATAAACCTAGGTATAACATAAGGTTTTATAAACTCATGAACATACCACTGATGAACAATTCTATCAACATAAGGTAAAGATCTAATTATCCTCTCTTTAGGCTCAAATATCTTAAATTCTCGATATTTTCCCATTTTATATGTCCCATTTTTTAATTTCTTATATAAATTAACTATATTACTCTCAAGATCAATTTCAAATTTTAATACTTCTTTGGAATATCTCTTTGTCTTACTAGCCCTCTCATGAGCTTCAATTAATGACTCTATAGTTAAATGTTTCAAATAAGCATTTCTTATCGTATGAGGCATGATTTAATCCAACCTCCATTAAGATTAGAAATATTAGCAATTTTCTTACTCCAAGCTGTATAATTTTTTGAAGTAATATATTTTTTCTTATGAGAAACTCTAATCAAAACTTTAACTATTTTTAAATTAGCATCAAGTTCATTTAAATAAGAAAGTCTCTTTTTCTTATCATATTCTTTTTGAGCATAAATAATATCTTTAAGTCCTGCATAAGTAGTATTTTTAATATCTTGAGCTAAAGAAAATCTTTCAGATTTAGGATATTTAAGTAAAATAGAAAGAGTATAATAAATAAGTTCAACATATTGTTTATAAATAACTAATCCTTCTAAATCATCCATAGTTATCACTCCTCATCCACTATTTTTCTAGTATTCACTATTTACTAACTAGAAAAATAGTACTTCTTTATTTTATTTACTAATACTGCTCGTAAAAAGGAAAAAGTCTCTACAATAAATATTTTTTATTACTAAATAGCAATAACTTAAATAAAACTATATTGTAGTCTCAAATCACGAGGCGGAACGATCCATTAGAATTAGCATTACCATTGTTCCAAGTATTGAAATTAAACACACCTGCATTAGAAGTCGCATTATAGCTACCGCCGCGCAAAACAAAATAATAAATATAACTTCTCCCTATATCAAAATTATCATAAATAGATATTATTAACAATATTTTATTTTTCTAGTATTCACTATCTACTAACTAGAAAAATAATACTTCTTTAATTTATTTACTAATACCGTTCGTAAAATGGAAAAAGTTTCTATGATAAATATTTTTTATTACATAAGTAATAACTTAAATAAAACTATATCGTAGTCTTTCATCATGAGGCGGAACGAACTAAAGATGCTACCACCACCAATAGTATAACTAAAGTAGAAAATACCAACATCAGTATTATTACTAAATACACCGCCGCGCACCAACCAACTAAAATACATTTACCTTTTCCCTATATTAAAATTATCATAAATAGATACTATTAACAACACTATATTTTTCTAGTGTTCACTAATTACTAACTAGAAAAATAGTACTTCATTATTTTATTCACTAATACTGCTCGTAAAAAGGAAAAAGTTTCTATGATAAATATTTTTTATTACATAAGTAATAATTTAAATAAAACTATATCGTAGTCTCAAATCACGAGGCGGAACGAGCCATTAATACTAGTATTACCAATATTCCAGGTATTGAAATAAAACATACCTGCATTAGAATTATTATAGTTACCGCCGCGCAACAACTAAAAAACAAAATTAACTTTCCCCTATATAAAAATTAACATAAATAGGTATTATTAACAATAAATTTTTTACATAGGTAATAACTTCTTAAACAATCTTATATCATAGTCTCAAATCACGAGGCGGAACGAATTATTGCTGTCACCATTACCAAGAGTGTTACCAAAGTTGAAAACACCTGCATTAGTCGTATTATTAAAACCACCGCCGCGCAATAACAAAATAATAAATATAACTTCTCCCTATATTAAAATTATCATAAATAGATACTATTAACAACACTATATTTTTCTAGTGTTCACTAATTACTGACTAGAAAAATAGTACTTCATTATTTTATTTACCAAAGTAAAAAGGAAAAAACTTCTATGATAAATATTTTTTATTACTAATATAGTAATAACTTAAACAATCTCATATCATAGTCTCAAATCACGAGGCGGAACGACCAATTAATATTAGTATTACCATCAACATGATTAAAGTTAAACACACCTGCATTAGTATTATTGTTATAGTTACCGCCGCGTAATAACGCAAAAAATAATTTAAAGTTTTTCCCAATATTAAAATTATCATAAATAATTAATATTAACAACATCATATTTTTCTAGTGTTCACTAATTACTAACCAGAAAAATAATACTTCATTATTTTATTTACCAAAGTAAAAAGGAAAAAGTCTCTACAATAAATATTTTTTATTACCAATATAGTAATAACTTAAATAAAACTATATTGTAGTCTCCTATCACGAGGCGGAACGAGCCATTACTATTTGCATTGCCAGCTACGTTAATATTGAAATAAAACATACCTGCATTAGAATTAATATAACTACCGCCGCGCAACAACCTAAAAAAACAAAATTAACTTCTCCCCTACATAAAATTTATCATAAAGAAAATCTATTAACAATATTTTATTTTTCTAGTATTCAGTATTTACTAACTAGAAAAATAGTACTTCATTATTTTATTTACTAATACTACTCGTAAAAAGGAAAAAGTTTCTATGATAAATATTTTTTATTACACAAGTAATAACTTAAATAATCTTATATCGTAGTCTCAAATCACGAGGCGGAACGATCTATTGATATTAGCTTCACCAGTAATATTACTATTATTGAAATAAAACACACCTGCAATGGCACCACCAGAATTATAGTTACCGCCGCGCCCCAACTAGAAAAACAAAATTAACTTCTCCCTACATCAAATTTATCATAAACAAACATTACAAACAACAATATATTTTTCCAGTGTTCATTATTTACTAACTAGAAAAATAGTACTTCATTATTTTATTTACCAAAGTAAAAAGGAAAAAGTTTCTACAATAAATATTTTTTATTACATAAGTAATAACTTAAATAAAACTATATTGTAGTCTCCTATCACGAGGCGGAACGATCTATCGATATTAGCTCCACCAGTAATATTACTGTTATTGAAATAAAACATACCTGCATTAGTAGCATTGTTATAACCACCGCCGCGCAACAACTAAAAAACACAAATTAAACTTCTCCCCTACATCAAATTTATCATAAACAAATATTATCAACAACAATATATTTTTCTAGAGTTCACTATTTACTAACTAGAAAAATAATACTTCTTTAATTTATTTACCAAAGTAAAAAGGAAAAAGTTCTACAATAAATATTTTTTATTACTAAATAGCAATAACTTAAATAAAACTATATTGTAGTCTCAAATCACGAGGCGGAACGAATGATTATTACTACCAACTCCTAAAGTATTAGTACGATTAAAGTTGAACATACCTGCACCAGTATTATCGTTATAGCTACCGCCGCGCACCAACTAGAAAAACTAAATTAACTTCTCCCTACATAAAATTTATCATAAACAAGTATTACAAACAACAATATATTTTTCTAGTGTTCAGTATTTACTACCTAGAAAAATAGTACTTCATTATTTTATTTACTAAAGTAAAAAGGAAAAAGTTCTACAATAAATATTTTTTATTACTAAATAGCAATAACTTAAATAAAATTATATTGTAGTCTCCTATCACGAGGCGGAACGACACATTAACACCTGTAGAACCATACTCAACCGCATGATCGAAATAGAAAACACCGGTATTAGTGTCATTATTATAACCACCGCCGCGCAACAACTAAAAAAACAAATTAAACTTCTCCCGCATATATAAAATAAAACACTAAAGTAAAAAAGGCAAGAGGTACTTGCCCTATGATTTTTGATTTTCGCCCAAATTAACTACTTACCCATCATCATATTATAAGTTTACTTAAAAAAGTAGGAATTAAGTCTCTAGGATATTAAATTTTTTATTACATAAGTAATAACTTAAACTATAATCACATCATAGTCACGCTCATCACGAGGCGGAACGAGCAAGTACCACCCCAAAAAATAGAGTAAAAAAAAACATCAAATTATCACACGACCAATGGACAGCCACCGCCGCGCACCAACCATATAAGAAAAGTCTCTTAACAAAAAGAGTACTAATCCAACGAAAATACATAAGCATTTTGACCTAATCCCTGTCATCTATATAGATGACAATTAAATTTTATAAAATTTAAACAATAAAAATCAAATACAATTTTTTCCATTTTTTACTATCAGCTAATATAATTAATAAGTATAGAAAAATTAAATATTAGAAACAAAACAGTTCTAAATAAGAGTTTTAAAAAAATATATCAAATAAAAATCCAAGAACATACAAATATTACAATAAAACCATATAAAGAAAAAGTTTAATTTAAAGATTTACCTTACTATAGAAAATCTCACCAATATATGGAACAAGCAAAAAGAAAATTATAAATTAAAAATTAGATCAAGGCCCTGAAAAATCAGGACCTTGATCATTTTAGTTTCAAAAAAAACGCCTCGTCGCTAAAAAAGAGGGCGCCGAGGCTATTATCGAATAATTTGACAATATTCTTTCTTTCTCTATTTTTAACCTTCTTATTTTGTTTGTGCCCAAGAGTTTAGCCCTACGGGCTAGTCACGCTCATCACGAGGCGGAACGAGCAAGCACCACCCCAAAAAATAGAGTAAAAAAAAAACATCAAATTATCACACGACCAATGGACAGCCACCGCCGCGCACCAACCATGGATATTCAGCGTTGACAAATGTCTGTGCATCGTTATACCATCCTCGTGTTTCTGATAAATTATGACCCAAACACTCATTTCCATTACATGCTGTTAAAATATTATCTGTCGTATATTTATCATAATACTGTACTGGAGGCATTTCAGTAAAGCCACTATTTGCTATAATATCATTATAGTTGGCCAAGACATATTCCCATGCTCCTCCACTCATATCATAAATACCATAGATTGTTCCAGTCGTTGAGGCTCCTACTCCTCTTCCTATCATTCCATTCTCATCTCTTACGTTGTTATCGTATGTATATTGACATCCATAATCTTCATTAGAATTACTTGGACTTCCATAACTACATCCTGTTATATATAAATCACTTTTATTTTGATATACTTCCTTATTTGCTCCACTAAAGTTTTGATTTCCTAATTTTCCATATTTACTTTGTGATAAATAGGCAACTGCAGCCCATTCTGTATTCTTCATAGCATGAGAATTCATATTTGTACTAAAGCCATATCTATTTCCTTCAGCACTTACCTTCAATCCCACATTATATATATTGCTTACATTTATACTTCTCCAACTTGTTACATTTGGCTTAATCATCGGATCTAAACTTGTAGTATTTCCTCCTCCATTTACTAATTCAGGATTACTACTACTTGTCTCAAATTTTCCTACCCATATTCCATCTAACTCTTCACCATTAAATGTAAACGCATCAGGTGTTCGGTAATTTTTAGGCTCTTCTGTAGCTAAATATCTTGCTGTTCCTTCATCCTTTTCTGTTGTTTTAATAAACTTAACATCTATTTCTCCCGGTAAAGCAGCTGTTGGCGTCGTCGTTAAATAAGTCCCTTTTTTTCCATAATATGTACTTCCATTCTCACTAGCTATTGTATAACTATATCTTGGTATCCATACCCACATAGTTTCTACATCATCCATATTTATTACAGTACCTACTCCTGCACTTTGGTATTCTGCTAACTTATCACTCTTAACAGTTACAGCATTAGGCCATATTTGCATATCATAATTATACCAACCATTATCTATATCTGTCTTAACCCAGTTATACCCATCATGTTTAATAGCAATCATATTATCATCCATTACTGGAGGATTAGCAGCATCATTACCTTGAACAAAATCTTCATCTACTTGTTGAGAAGCAAATACTTTTAATTTTCCTAAAAATACTTTTCCCATCGCTTCGCTAGTAGCATTAATATTAAGCCATATCTTTAGTTCTCCATCTAATTTTTCATGAGCATCAATAATTCCATAACTTACCATATAAGAATCTGATAAAGTTCCTGTAAATGTCTCTCCATCTAGTTGTAAATCATATCTAATATCCCTACCATCTAATAACTCACAAGCTCCTCCATCTGTAGTTTGACAAGATTCTAAAGCTTCCTCATCATCAACTAAAGATAAAGTAAAATATAATGGAATATCACTCTTATTTTCTAATGAAAATTTATAAGGTTCATTCATTCTACCTTCTTCATCATAAGTAGGAATAACATTAACAAGTTGAATTCCTTCAGTATTAGATTCATCTAAAACTAAATCGATATCTCCTACAATTAATTGTACATCTTTTTCTCCATATAACACAGTTCTTAACCAAGCATATGAAAAATAAAGAGCTGCTATCAAAATAATTAAGATAACAAAAGCAATAATTACTTTTTTCTTATCTTTAACTAAATTATTAATTTTACTAACCATTTAATATTTATCTACCTCCTATATCACCAAATTATTCCAATTTAATTATAACATCTTTTGTCGAATTTAAAAGTATTTTAAAAAAAAAATAAAAAAAAGAGACTATCTCTTTAATTAAAACAACTACCGCCAATAAATTCTCTAATTATAGAATCATCAGGAATACTTTCACTAGGAATAGGCAAAATTAGTCTTAAAATATTAAGTAATCTCTTAGCTTCTTCATAATAAATTGAATCTTCATCAACAGAATATAAAAGTGGTTCTACATAAGTTTTTAAAATCCCTAATTCGTATATTAAAGCTGTATTAATAGTAGCATCAGCTTCATCTTGATAAGGGAAAATATATTTTTCTTCTCCCACTCTAACATTAGGCCATATCTCTAAAGTATTAACAACATTATAACCTCTAGTTCTATTGTCTCTAATAATTCTTCTTAAAAGTCTATTATCTGTAGTAGAAAACCTATTATGATAATCTATATTAAGTTCTGTCAAAGCAGACAAATATATTTTAAATTTATTTTTATTAGGAATATCTTTAAGTACCTTAGGATTTAAAGCATGAATTCCTTCTATTAGTAATACATCATCTTTATCAAGTGTTAATTCTTTAATAAACTCTTTCTTTCCTGATTTAAAATCATAAATAGGTGCTAATACTTTTTTACCAGCAAGAAGCTCTGTTATTTGTTTTGTTAACAAATTATTATCTACTGCTTCAAAGCATTCATAATCTTTTTCACCATTTTCATTTACTGGAGTTTCATCTCTTTCAACAAAATAATCATCCATACTAATCATCTTAGGATTAAGACCAAAACTCTTAAGGTACATACATAACTTAGAAGTAGTAGTAGTTTTTCCACTTGAAGAAGGTCCTGCTAACAAAATAATTTTCTTATCTTTTTTATTATCTACTATTTTTCTAGCAACTGTTAATAACCTATTACTTTGCAATGTTTCATCTATTCTAATTAGATCTGCTATTTTTCCTTTACTAACAACTTCATTTAAATCAGCAATAGTTTCTATTCTCATTAACTTTGTCCAATCTTTACATTCTTTAAAAACTTTAAACATATTTTCATGATGAACATAATGTTTAATTTGTTTTGTATATATTGTAGGAAATTGTAAAATAAATCCATTATCATTTAGATATGTTAATTTAAAATCTTTAAGACATCCTGTTGATGGAGGCATTTGATGATAAAAATAATTATAATAACTACCTAAACGATAAAGTGTAATATAAGTATTCGTATTATATTTCATAATTCGGGCTTTAGATAAATCATTAACACTTTCAAAATAATGAATTGCTGATATTCTTTCCACACTTACTTTTGATATTGCTAAATCCATCTCTATTAATCCTAACATTTTTCGAGATATTGTTTTAAGAATTGTCTCTGTTAAAGGAAAAGATGTTTCTATATAAATACCTTTATCAAGTGAATGCAATACTTTAATATTTGCATCCATACCAAATATTTCTTTAACAGAAACCACAAGTAAAAAAGTTAATCCTGCAATATGAGCTCTATTACCTATTCTAGAACTCAAATCATAAAAAACTATTCCACAAGGATCATTAATAACATAACTAAGTTCTCTATATACATTATTAACACTAGCTAAGATTATAGGAAACTTATAATCTTTTTGATATTCTTTACTAAGTTGTAACAAATTAATACCACGTGTAATTTTTTCTTCTTTATTATTTATTGTAACTTTTATTTCTTCTATCATATTGACACCCTCTTATTATATACATGATTATATCAAAATTACCACAAACTGTCTAATAATTTTGACGAAACAAGAAAGGTATAAAATAAAAATATTATGGATATAGTAGAATTAGGTGATAAATATGAATTTAGTTCCAATGATTATTGACAAAGAAATAAATGGTGAAAGAAGCTATGATATTTTTTCAAGATTATTAAAAAGTCGTATTATTATTTTAAGTGGCACCATAAATGATGAAAGTGCCAATACCGTAATCGCTGAATTATTATATTTAGATTCTATAAATCATAATGATATTTCTCTTTATATTAATTCAGGTGGTGGCTCTGTTTCTGCAGGTTTTGCCATTTATGATACTATGAATCTTATTAAAAGTGATGTTTCCACTATATGTATGGGAATATCAGCATCAATGGCAGCCTTTTTACTATCTAGTGGTGCTAAAGGTAAAAGATATGCTCTTCCTAATAGTGAAGTAATGATTCATCAACCATTAGGAGGAATAGAAGGCCAAGCTACAGAAATTAAAATAGCTGCTGAACATATTTTAAAGATAAAGAAAAAACTAAATACTATTCTAGCTAAAAATACAAAACAAAAACTAGAAAAAATAGAGCAAGATACTGAAAGAGATTATTTCCTAGATGCAAAAGAAGCTAAAGAATATGGTCTAATAGATAAAATTCTCTAATTACTCAAAGACTTCATTCATAAGCTTCTTTATTTTTTGTTTTCTTTTCTTAGTCTTTTTCTTATTAACTGATATCTTTTTAGATTTAATATCAATCTCTAAAACATCACCCTCTTTAATTTTAGATGAATTTTTAATATTAAATGTCACTATAGTATTTTTATTTATCTCTAAAACTAAGTTATCATTTTCAATCCTATCAACAATTATTTCTACAGGTTTTATTTCTTCTAAAAACATTAAAATTCCTCCCATCTAAATACATTATTTTTTCTTTCAAAACAACTATATCAAAATAATTAATTAAGAAAAAATCGATGATTTAGTTATTTAAG
>CASDWO010000073.1 GCA_949284575.1 uncultured bacterium | reverse complement strand
TTATTATATCAACCATATGAAAAATGCTAAGATAATTTTGTAGGTTTTTTGACATTTTTATATTAGTCATTTCCTACATTTTTATCTTAGCATTATCAATATCAGATTTTCTTTGCGAAAAAAATTTACTCTTTTTTGCTGATCTATGTAAGAAAAGTTTAATTGTTTAAAAAAATATGGTAATATAGAAATAAAGGAGAATTACAATATGAGAAAATCTAAAATAAAAAATGTTAAAGTAATGATTGGTAGTGGAGAACACTCTATGTTTATAACTGTAACAAAAGGTAAGAAAATAATGCTAGAAGATGGTACTTTTATAAGGGCAGGGATAACTTCTAAAGAAGCAAGAAATGAATTTTTAGAGAAAGAAAATAAAATTATAGAAGATATTGAAAGAAAACAATTAAAAGAAAAAGTTAAAAGACGTGTTTTATCAATTTTTAATAAAAATTAACAAACAAAAGTTTGTTAAAAAATGCATCTTGTTCGATTGTTTTATTTATATATATATGTTACATTATTAATGGAATATCTAGTTGTTTAGGTACTATCCCTTTCTAACTTATAATTTTATACTGTTGAAAGGGGAGATGGATATGAGAAAAATAGAAAAATTTCTTTGTTTAATCATTATCCTTCTTATTATTCTGATTTATTTCATTATAATAAAATTAGTACCTACTCCTTAGAGTGGTACTATAACATAAATTCTTTTTGGGATAGTACCTAACAGAGCAAGCTAGGTATTCCCTTTTTATAATATGTAAATTTCTTTTACATATTCATAGTATCATAAATATTAACTTTTGTCAAAATCATTTGTGTAACTAATATGGGAAACAAATTTACGAAAAGTCGTAGTTTTTTTGCTACAGTTATTGTTGCTGTGTAAAGCTTATTATATTATTATATTTTTAGGGAATATCAGTTATCTGAGTGTCTACCAAATCTCTTATAGAGAGGAGGTTTGATAAAATGAAAATTAAGACTTTTATTGTAAAAGTCCTAAATCTCATTGCTATCATTTTATTCTTTCTTATCATTATGATAGTAGTAATAAAGAAATGACACTTAATTCACAATTGAATTAAATGTCTCTTTGATTTTTCAGGGTAGACATTCAACTTGCGAAAACTGAATGTTCCCTTTCTTTTTTATTTTATGCAAGTTTCCTTGACATATTCATAGTATCATAAATATTAATTTTTGTCAAAATTCTATTTTCTAATTTTTTTCTTATCAATGTCTTTTATATCAAGGTCCATAATTTTATTTTCTTTAGCATATTTAATTAAAAGATTAGCTTTATAACTAACACCTCTATTAAATCTTACTAATCTCAATTATTATATCCATATCATCATCATTAGCCATGATGTTTTTATGTATTTCTTTACATTTTTCACACTTATAAATTATTTTATAAGTATCTTTAAATTTCTCAATACCAATAGGTTTTAACAAGCCTTTACACTCATTTAATCTATCTCCAGGCAAAATATCAACGTGTTTTGAGTAAAGACAATAAGGACAATGATCTCTTGCAGTATATTTTAATGGTAAAACTTTCTTACCACAATTTTCACAAATAAATTCTTCATCTTTCATTGTAAATCTTTTCATAACTACTTCCTTCTTAAGCTTAATATTTTAATATCATCTTTAATAATATCACACATATCTTTTAAAGAATCTTTTTCAAATGGATTATCTAGATTGTATTTATTAATAATTTCTTTTAGTGATAGACTTCCTCCATCTTTACATAGGTTTATATATAAATCAAAGGCATCTTTAATACTTTCTTTTTCTTTCTTATAGAATGATAAAGCTAAAACATTATCAATAGCATAATCTATTGTATAGAATGGATCAATTATTCTATTAGTATCTGCTTGATACTCAGTTCCTCTATAAAAATATTCGTTATCATAACTATCTAAGTTATATTCACGTCTTATCTCTAACCATTTCTTTTTTCTTTCTTTACTATCTAAATTATTATCATAAACATAACTCCAAAAGTCATCTGCATAAGCCATATTTACCATTAAAGAAAGACTGTTAGTTAGATGTTTAATTTTATATTTAAAGTTATCACTTTCAAAGAATAGGTCCATAAAAGGGTACATTAAATATTCCATACTAGTAGAATGTATTTCACATATATCAAAAGTAGGCCATCTATTCTCGTGAAATAATAAATCTTTACTTAAATATAGTTGATTAGAGTGACCAAACTCATGAAAGATACTAGTAATATTACTTTCTAATCCCATATATTTCTTTATAAACAAAGGTACTTTATAATCAGGTAGGTAAGTAGTAATACCACCATTTGATTTATTTTCTCTATTTTCTAAATCTATTAGGCTTTCATCTAACATAATACATAGTAAATTATAACTTATAGTAGAATTTTCTTTTAAAACAGCTTTAAAGCTATTTAAGACATCCTTTAAATTTCCTTTTATTTTCGCATTACCATCATTGAATAAATAACTATTATCATAATATTCTAGTTTTTCTAATCCTAATCTTTCTCTTTGTTGTTCCTTTAATAATTTAAGTAGGGGAACAACATATTTTTTTATTTCTTCTTTAAAAATAGTTAAATCTTCTTTACTATAATCTAAACGGTTCATTTTTACAAAAGACATTTCAGTGTAAGAGTTAAAATCAAGAGTTTTTGCTATAGAGTTTCTAACTTCAATTAATTCATCTATAATAATATCTATTTCTTTTTCTAAACTTTCTAATATTTCAAATCTCTTATCATATGCTTTCTTCCTTAAGTCTCTATCATCATCGTTATAATATATATTAAGTGAAGAAAGATTTGTCTCTTTATCTAAAAATACAAACTTTGTACCAATAATTAATCTTTGATATTTAGAACATAATTCTTTTTCTTTAATCTGTAAAGAAATAACTTCATCACTTTTTAATCTGGCTTGATTAGCTGCTATAGCAAGAGCTCGTTTACCAATAAACTTTTCTAACTTTTGTTGATTTTTAGAAGAAGATAAAATTTTATAATAATCATAGATTAAGTTATTTATAATGGGTTCATATTCTCCCATAATCTTTTCTGTTTCTAAATATTTTTCATTTTTAGTGTCTTTTAAATATCCTATATAGCTAATCCAATATAAAGTTAAATAATTATCTCTAATATTATTAAATTTTATGATTAGTTCTTTTTCTTCATTAAAATCTAAACAACTCTTTAATTCTTTAAGAATTTCTTCTAAATCGTTTTTTATATTTTTTAATACTTCTTCATTAATATTTACTTTTTCTAATTTTTCTTTTATTTTCATAATTAACTCTCCATCTAATAATGATATTATATAATTAATTATTATCTTTATCAATTAGGTAATTTTAAGTCATTATCTTCTGTTAATTCTGTATAGTTTTCACTAGTAAAAATAGGTCTTTCTAATTTTCTTTCTATTTCTTTTTTAGCACTATTTATAACATTGTCAACTTTCAGTTTTAGTTGTACGATTTTTTCGTACAACAGACTATCATATTTTTCCTCCCAAGTCCTTCTTATCTCTTTTGCGAGGGACAAAGCTAATTTGTTATTCATAATTTATCAACTCCTCTATAAATATCATTTGCTATTAATTAAATTTTTTTTCGTAAAAAATCAAAATTTATAGAGAAAATATTTCTTTGTAATTAGATGTCGACAAAATGTCGACATCTGAATTGATGTGACGGAGTCTAAATTTATCGGAAAGCAAAATTAATAGTTGATAATATTATATAATGCTTTGGAAACAATAGAATTAGAATGCAAACAAGGTAAATTAGTAGAAGTGGAATGTTCAAATATAGAATAATTCGCTTCTTTTTC
>CASDWO010000072.1 GCA_949284575.1 uncultured bacterium | reverse complement strand
TTATTATATCAACCATATGAAAAATGCTAAGATAATTTTGTAGGTTTTTTGACATTTTTATATTAGTCATTTCCTACATTTTTATCTTAGCATTATCAATATCAGATTTTCTTTGCGAAAAAAATTTACTCTTTTTTGCTGTAAACATAAAATAAATTTGACAAATAATATAATGTTATGCTATATTATTTGTACCGAAAGCTTATGCTTTGTCAGGTCTATAACTGATGTACGATTTTGAATTTAGTGCTTAGCACCGTCTCAGTTAGGTTAAAAGGAACATTAGTTCCTTTTTTCTATGGCAAAAATAACTTTACTTTAATAAAATTTGTCACAGTATCAATAGAAATACCTTTTGTAACAAAACTTTCAAACTTACTATGTAAATAGTGAGATATAATATCTGCACTTTGTATACCTAAATTATATTTAGAATCATAAGTATTAAGTTTTATTATTAGTTCATTATTTAAAATTGGTTTATAAGTTTTAGAATAATCAAAATTAATAATACCATTTACTAATTCTTCATAAATACTGTCTTTTAAATTATAATATCCATTACTTTTAGTTTTCGCTTCATCGATTTTTATATATAATTTCAAAGGCTTATTTGGGTCAATTTTTTTATTTTTAATAGAGTATAATACTATTTCTTTTATTATTCTTTTTTGAGCATAATCACAAAAACGTCCTCTTGATGCTTTATCATTCATTATAAAATCATATACTTTACTATTATCTATGAATACACCATAATTATATTCATTCTTGATAAGGTTGAATATTCGTCTTCTATCAGAATTTTTCATTCTTGTAGTACCTTTTATTTCAATACAGTTTTTATTACATTTATCTATTTTTTGCTTACAATACTTACATTTTATACTATTAATTACACTTC
This sequence comes from uncultured bacterium, assembly GCA_949284575.1. Lineage (GTDB taxonomy): Bacteria > Bacillota_I > Bacilli_A > RF39 > UBA660 > Onthousia. The sequence goes on along the minus strand of CASDWO010000072.1, from coordinate 12,929 downwards.
TATATTTATTAATAAAGTTTGCATAGTCTTTAGAAGAATAAAAAAATACTCCTCCAAAAATACAAGAGTTTTCATTTTTGTTTAACTTACCAGAATCATCCATAAATATAAAAATTTCATTATTCATCAAGTTACCCCCTCTCTGGTAACTCAATCATACCATTAGAATAAATGTTCGTCAATAAATATTTAATAATAGAGAAGATAAAATTTATCTTCTCTACTCTACTGATTTTAATGAATCTATCATATCTATTCTTCTTAGAATAAAGTATGTTATTACTTGAACTATAACACTAAATACTATAATAATTATAAATGATAGAACATAACTTAATGGTTTAATTATTTTAATAAATAATATTTCATCAGTCTCTGCTATCATTAAGATAAAAGTATTTAAAGAAAATCCTAAGAATATTCCCACTATAATACCTACTATAGTTAAAATAATAGTTTCCCTATATACATAACTAGATACTTCCTTATCTCTAAAACCTAAGACCTTTAACGTTGCTATCTCTCTTTTTCTTTCATTAATATTAATAATTGTAAGATTATATAAAACTGTTATTGCAAGAAAACTTGAAAAAGCTATTATTAGATAGACTATATTATTCATACCAGCAATAATATCATTAAACATTTCCATATTATCATCAGTATACTGTATCGCTCCAAAGTATCCTGTATCTAATAGATTATTAGATAGTTTTTCTTTATTAGTAGAATCTTTTAAATTAACAAGATAACTATTAAACTTATCATCATCAAATATCTCTTTATAATAAGTACTATTCATATACATAAAATTACTTATATAGTTTTCACATATTCCAGATACTTTAACAATAAATAATTTATTATCACTATTTCTAATACTAATATTCTCTCCTACTTTAGCATCTAAAACTTGAGCCATTTTTTCTGTGATAATAACTCCATCATCAGTTAGGTTTAAATCATTTCCGTCTATAGTTTTTAAAGTGACATAATCCTTGATTTTTTCATCATTCATAAAAGCAATTAAAGTAAAATCTAAGTTCTTATTATTCGCTTTAAAAGTATAACTAGAAATATTAGTATTTATATAATTGGTTATATCATTATCATTTAAAGTTTTACTAACTTTATCTAAGTCAACATCATCATTTAAAACTAAAGTTGCATCATAATGCTGTATATCTCCATATTGAATATCTAAAAGATCACTTAGACTATCTTTAATACCAAAACCGGTAAGAAGTAAAGCTGTGCAACCTGCAATACCTAAAACTGTCATAAAAATTCTTTTTTTGTATCTAAATAAATTACGTAAAGTTATCTTCCAAGAAAACGATAAATGTCGCCATAAAGGTCTAATATGTTCAAGTAATATTTTCTTACCACTCTTAGGACTTTCAGGTCTTAATATTGTAGCAGGTGCAAGTTTAAAATCTTTAATAAGGGTAATAAAGACTACTAAACTCATTAAAACAATTGTTGTTAAAACAATAATTAAACAAGCATAAGGATTAACATAAGTAATTAAATCAGGAATTGTAAAGGATGCTGAATATACAGTATAAAGGATTCTTGGTATTAATGTATAACCAACACCTAGTCCTATTACAAGTCCTAAAATACAAGCTAACAAAATATAAAATAAATAACTAAGACAAATAGTCTTTTTTCTTATTCCTAAAGAAATAAAAGCACCAATTTCACTACGTTCTTCTTCTATCATTCTATTCATCGTATTAAAAGCCATAAGGAAAGCTATTAGAATAAAGAATATTGGAAATACTGCTGCAATTGAATCTACTTTAGTAGCACTCTCATAAAATGAGGTATAACCAGTTAAGTCTTCCCTAGTTAATAAATACCAAACAGGTTTTTCTATATTTTGAATCTCATTTTTAGCCTCATTTATCTTATTTTCATAATTAGCTACTTCTTCTAAATACAAATTATAGTTAAAATTATAATCTTCATAACCTTGTTCTAATTCAATATATCCATTATCTATCGTCTTCTTGGCACTATTTAATTCCGTTAAAGCTTTATTATATTCTTTATTCCAAGTATTTAAAGAATTATTTAAAGTATTTTCTTGTTCTATTAAAGTTTTATTAGTATTAATTAATGTTTCTATATTAGTTTTATTATTTTTTAACTCATCAAGTCTTGCCTTTATAGTTTCATATAAACTATCACTAGGATCAAGCACTTCTAACTGTTTTTCTAACTCTATTATAGTAGCATTTATTGTATCAAGTGTAGGACCTAAACTGTCTACTGTAAGCCCAGCACTACTTAAGGCATTATTAAACTCCTTCTTAGCACTGTCTAAAGCATTAAAACCATTATTAAGTTGTAACTCTGTAGACTCTTTAGTTTTATTTAAAGTATATAAATTACTATTATATTTCTCTAATCCTTCATCAAGTTTTATTTTATTAGAATTTAACTCAGTTAAAGCATCATTAAACTTAGTTTCATTTTCACTCTTTACCCTATTAAGTTCATTTTCAGCATCAGCTACTTTATCCATAGCAGCTTTCAATATTTCTTCATATCTAGCCGTTTCTCTTAAAGGTTTTAACTCTTGTAATTTCTTATTTACTTTACTTATAATCTCATCATAATTATCACTATAAGATAATTCTTCTTTAGCATTATCTACTGTTAAATAAACTTCCGTATAATAATCTAATTTAAAATTATCTTTAACTACATAAATTAAACTATCAAGTTTACCATCACCTACTGTAGCTATTCCTTTATTTTCATAAATATAACTACTACTATTAACAGTTCCTACTATTTTACAAGTATTATTATTAAGATATGTATCATCTTCTACTTTAATAGTATCTCCTATTTTAAACTTCTCATCCTCTCCAAGACATTCACTTGTTTTCTTAGGCATTCTACCATCAACTAATGTTACTTTACTAATATTAGATAGGGCACTGATTTCAGTAGCTTTACCATCTATTAAAGTATCAAAAGAATATGTTCCTTCTACTTTTTCTATCCCTTCAATTTTCTCTAAAGACTTAATATCATCATCTGTTAACCCAAGTGTACTAACTATCTTAAAGTCATAAAGATTAGTTTCATCATAATAATTATCTAAAGTTTTTATCATATCACTAGCAGTTTCTCTAACTCCAGCAAAAAAAGAAGTACCTAAAATAACTATTAAGATAAGTGATAAAAAGCGTCCCTTAGATTTCCATATTTTTCTAAAACTATTTTTAAGGATTAACATTACCAATCAATCTCCTTAACAAGTTTAGGTTTTTTATTAATAGTAATACTTTCTATTTTTCCATTTTTTACTCTAATAACTTTATCAGCAATATCAGCGATAACTGCATTATGGGTAATAATAATAGTTGTCGTTTTCGTCTTATGACAAGTATCTTGTAATAATTCAATTATTTTTTTACCAGTTTTAGAATCAAGTGCTCCTGTTGGTTCATCACAAAGTAATATTTTAGGATTTTTAGCAATAGCACGAGCAATAGAAACCCGTTGCTGTTCTCCTCCTGATAATTGTGCAGGAAAATGATCTTTACGATTTAAAAGACCTACTCTTTTTAAAGCTTCAGAACTATCCATAGGATGTTTACAGATTTGGCTAGCAAGTGATACATTTTCTAAAGCTGTCAAATTACCTACAAGATTATAAAATTGAAAGACAAATCCAATATCATAGCGACGATAATCAGTCAGTTTTCGATTATTGTATTTAGAAATATCTACATTATCGATAATAACATTACCACTAGTTACAGAATCCATACCTCCAAGAATATTTAAAATAGTAGTTTTCCCCGCTCCACTTGGTCCTAAGATAACAGTAAGTTCTCCTTTATCAATATCAAAAGAAACACTATCTAAAGCTTTTATCATAATTTCACCCATTTTATATATTTTTGTCAAATTCTTCACACTAATATAAGCCACTGTTTATCACCTTCTATGATTACATTATACTATTTAAATTTGAAAAAATATAGATTTTTTAGGGTTTATTTAAGACTTTTTAAAAGTTTTTTATTATTTTCAGCTGTTATTTTTATACTTTTATTTAATTTATTTGAAGGCATAATATCATAAAGGCTTAAATCACTTAATAATTCTTCAATTTCAAGAGAGAATAGTTTTTCTAAGTAAGGATATAAATCAGGATATTTATTACATAATTTAAATAAAGCATCTTTCTTTTTGTTAACTATTAAATAGGGATTAAAATAAATATATCCTTCATAGTTTTCATAAGCATAAACGAAATCAATAGCAGGAGATAGATGCTGTTCATTGCTAGTATTTAAATAAACTTCCATATTTCTAGCATAACGATCAGTTTGTTCCATAGCTATATCAACAGCTAGCATTTTCATAACATCATGTTTTAAAGAAGGAGGTAAATCTTTAAAATACTTATCATCAAAGTATTCTGTATAATCGCCAAAAAAGAAATTATCCTGAGGAAGAAAATATTGTAATTTTGGTTTACGATAATTAGGTGTAATAATACGATATCCTGTGGCAATCTTCTTAATAATTTCTAAAGAAGTAGTATCTAAATCTATTGATCTACATAAATAACGGCCAATTATTTCATTACATAATTCATCATTATCAACTGGTTTAGAATAATAATAACCATCACTCATTTTTAATAAATAATATTGTAAAGCTTCAAAATCTTTAAGAGTAATATTTAAATTTCTTTTTAATATTTCCTCATTTAAATTAGGAAGTGTCTCTTCAATAATATCTGTACGATAATTATTAACTTTAAGTTCCATAATAATCCCCTTTTTCTATATAAGTATAAATTTGTGCATATTATACTACATTTTTAAAGAAAATACTAGTTTTTTAAGAAAACAAAAGATAAATATAATAAATTACAAAGACAAGGAGCATTATTACCGCTTCTTTTTTACTTACTTTTCTTTCACTCCTTGCAAAGATAAATAGAAGAAAAGATGAAAGAAAAACAGCAAGTATATCGATAAGACCAAAGCCTTCCAAAACAATATTACCATAAATAAGAATAGGAAGTCCTAAGACAATACAAATATTAAAGATATTAGTACCAATAATATTACCTATAGCCATATCAAACTCACCCTTTTTAGCGCTAATTACAGTCATAATCATCTCAGGTAAACTTGTACCAATTACAATAGCAGTCATCGTAATAATTTTCTCACTTATATTTAAAGCTTTAGCAATTTCTTTAGCAGAGTTTATAATTAAGTCACTACTATAAATTATTAAAAGAATTGTAACTAATAAAAGAAAACAAGACATTAAAGGAGAATATTTACCTTGCTCTTCTAAATCTAAGTCTTTATTTTGTCTTTTAAAAAGCATACCTATTAGATATAATAGAAACATACAGAATAATAAGATCAAAATAAGACTATCACGTCTTGAAAAAGTATTTGAAGTTAACGGATTGAATAGTCTATCTAACATTAAAATAGAAAAAGCTGTTGTAACAAGAAATAACAACGGTAATTCTTTCTTTACAGTAGCATGACGTACTTTTATTGGTCTAATAAAACTAGCTATTCCTATAATTAGAAAAACATTTACAATTGAGCTACCAATAACATTTGCAAAAGCCATGACGCCATCACCATTTGCAACACTTCTAAAAGAAATAGCAACTTCAGGAGCACAGGTTCCAAAAGAAACTATTGTTAGAGCAATTAACATTTTAGGTACTCTTAACTTTAAAGCTAAAGATGAAGCTGCATCTACTAAAACATCAGATGCTTTAATAATTACTATAAAGCCTATTAACAAAATTATTATATCTAAAAGCATATCATCACTTCTTTCTATCTTTAATAAGAGTATAAATTATTTTAATAGATCTTACAAACAAAAGGACATCTAGTTTACACTATTATTATTAACAGAAAAAAGCATTTTACAAATAAATATTTTAACTTAATTATTAACTTCTTTAAGGGCTCTTTCTACTTCATCAATTAATTCTTCTTTATTAGGCATATAGTATGTATAATTTGAAGCGAATATATTATTATTCATACCTCCTAAAGCATATTCTAAAGTTATATCTTTTTTACCTTTGCAAAGAATAATACCAATAGTTTCATTATCAAATTCATCTCTAATCTCACTATTATAATAATTAATATACATATTCATTTGTCCTACATATTCTGGTCTCATATCAGTCATCTTTAAATCTATTAAAACATATGACCTTAATATTTTATTATAGAATACTAAATCTACATAATAATGAGTATTATTATCCAATGTTATTCTCACTTGTTTACCTACATACATAAAGCCTTTACCAAGCTCCATCAAAAATTCTGATATATGATTAACTAATCTTTTTTCTAAATCACTTTCAAGGCTAGGTTTTTCTTCTTTTATTCCTAAAAACTCAAATACATAAGGATCTTTCAATATATCAGTAGGTTTACTTATCTGTTGCCCTTTTTTAGACAATTCATATACTTTCTTTTTATTTGTTTTACCATTAGAAAGTAATAATCTTTGAAATAATGAAGAATCTATTTGTCTTTTTAACTCTCTTTTAGACCATTTAGAATTTATACATTCTCTTTCATAAAAATTTCTTTCATTATCATCTTCAATATATATTAAATAACAATAATGGGACCAACTCAATTTGCCAGCCAGTGGTTGGCAATTCTTATAGCGAATATAAAATAATCTCATATTCTGAAGTCCAGTTCTACTATAACCACTCCCATATTTATCTCTTAATTTTTTTGATAATTTTAATAAAACTTCCTTACCATACTCTGCTCTTATATTTCCATTTTGTTCATTTTCCACAATAACTTTACCAATACTAAAATAAGTTTCTACTAAAGTATTATTAATTTGATATGCCACGTTAGTTTTATTAGTGGTAATAATATCTTCTATCTCTTTAAATAGACTATTAACAACTTTTTCATTTGTTTCTAATGTTTTTGTACTCATAATCATCCTCCATTTCTATATACAAAAAGGGCACTGTTTAAAATGTTTAAATAGCTTAAACATTTTAAACAGCGCCCAAATTAAATATTTATACATTTATTCTATCGTACATTTGTTAGTAATGCAATATTTTTTTATTATTTTTTCTCTCATATTTATATAACGAATTTTTCTAATTAGACTAATTACAACCTGTCTAAATTTTGTTGCATTACTTAGTTAAGATTTTATTTTTATCATCAAATAGTAAATAAAAATTACTATCTACTTCATCAAACTATTATAAAGTTTATTAGCATTAGTAAAGTCTACTATTATCAAGAAGTTATCTATATAGTTTCCTTTTTCATTCTTATAATTTAAATAATAAGCATGTTCCCACATATCCATATTTAGTAGTGGAATAAATCCAAAAGACTGAGGTAATTCTTGATTAAATAAATTTATAATATCTAGGGAACCATCACTTGTTACTACTAAAAAGGTGTAGCCAGATCCTTTTAACTCAAGAGCTTTATTTTTAAACTCTAAAAAGAATTTATCAACACTTCCATACTTTTTATCTATATCTTCTTTTAATCTTCCACTTGGTAAAGATCTATTAGGACTCATACTCTTAAAGTATAAATTATGATTTAAAACACCACCTAAATTATATAGAATATCTTCCCTATTACTTTCATTAAACTCATCTAGATGATAATATAATTCATTTATACCATAACGATAATCAAAATTATTTTTTGCTAGTAGTTCATTTAATTTATTCAAATAATTCTGTTCGTGTTTATGATAATGTAACCCAATAGTATGAGTATCAATATAAGGCTCTAAATCTTGAAATAAATAAGGTAATATAGGCAATTCATACATAAAACCAACTCCAATAATAGTTTATGTAATAAATATCTAAAAGTTAAAACTAGAATTATAAAGTTTTTTCATTTTTAGCAATAATTTCCCAAGTTTCTAAAAAAGCTTCTTTATCTATACCAGTTACTTTCCCTGTTTCTTCATCTTGTTTTAAGGTTGCACCTTTAAATAAAAATTGATGTTGCCCTTCTCCAAATGCATCTTTAATACAAGTAGGAATTTCTATTACTTCTTTTAACAACATAGCTGTCTTAGTACTTTTTACTTTAATAGCAACATTATTACCATAATAAAATGGCTCTACAGTTATTTGATAACCATATTCAATAATATCATTAAATTGCCAAGCTTGACCTGACGAATCTCTTGGCACATAGATATCTTTTTCATTATTATAGAAGATTGCATCTCCTTCTTTAGTTATATAAGTTGCTTCAACTAAACCACGAGAATTAACAGTTTCAATTTTTTCATTACCATTAGCTTTTAAAACCATTGTTTCTTTACTTTTTCTTCCTAATAAACCATCGCTAAAATCAATTAAAGATACATTTAATACTTGACATGCGCTTTTTTCGGGACTAAATATAAATTCATCTTTATATTGCAAAAGCATAAGATACCTCCATATTATTTCTTAGTCTTGCTACTACCTTGATCTTTTAAATTATCAAATCTGTTTTTAAAATAATCATACATTTTATCTACAAAATCATCTTTTTCCATACCAAGAACTTCATTAATACTTATATTTGTATTAAATTTTGTAAAATCTCTAAAAGCCGCTTCACCTTCACCTGTTAATATGGCAAACTTAACTTTTATAAATCTATTATCTATAACCTGTTTAAACTGAGACATAGAATTAGGTGTACAAACAGCAACTCTCACCTTTTCAATTATATCCTTTTTGTCTACATTTGCTATCATACCATCTTCTTTCTGTCTAACCTTAACAGGTTTCATAGCAAGTAATTCTAATAATTTATGAATAAACTCCCCAATAAATAAGTTTTCTAATGTTTTTCTTATCTCATAATCATTAGAAAATAAAATCGGATTAAGCGAATCATATTCTAGCTCATTAGTAAGTTCTTTATGCATCTTTACTTTTTCACTTTGACTTCTACTAATTAAAGTGAAAGCGAACATCTCTAAGTCTGATAAAGTATCAGGATACTTCTTTAATTGTTCTATTTTATACTGTTTAAAACTAGAGTCTTCATCTAATAATTTTCTAAAACTATCAACTAATTCAACCGCTTGTTCTTCAGTACTTTCACCTTTACTTTCAAGAAATCTCTTAAACATTCCCTTATTACCGTATCTTAAAAGTTCTTCTAAAGCATATATTTGTAGAATAGATAAACGCCCTATTTCATTATCATATAAATCTTGAATTTCATTTCAAAATTCTTCTAAACTATTATACTTCATTATAAATTCATTAACTGCTTGTTCTTGTTTCTCATTAAATTTCATTATAAACATCCCCTTCACAATTGTTCTTTATTATAACATTTTGTCTTAAAAAGTCAAATAATAGTAATAGTATATATGTAATTTTTAAGAAATATAATCAAAGTTTAATATCTATAATATTATCAAAAGATACTATAGTATTATCTATTAAAATTATTCTTTTATAAACTTCATCAACTATCTTAACATTGCCTGTTATAGTCTTATAACATCCTCCTTTTTTCTTATTATCTCTAACAAAGTGAGTAATTGTTACTTTAGGTCTTAGTTTAATATCATTTTTTATAAGACATAACTTCTCATTTAACATTAATTTTATACCATCATCTAATTCTATTTTTTTAGATGTTTCTCTTGCAACTTCTTTTATCTTCTCATCATATCCTGTTAAAGCTGAAAAAGGAGCGAACTGGGCTGACCTATTTTGTAAAGACATAGGTTTTCTTATTTTAGATACATGATGAGGCATATTGATAATATCATCATAATTACTCATGATGTCCTCCTATCTGTCTATTTCTAGATATTGTCATTGCCCCATCTTCTAAATCCATCCCTTTTAAAATAGCATTTTTACCATATTTTTCTTTTATCTTTAACATAGCATTTTGAAGATTGTTCTCTTCCTTTAAAACTTCTCTATCATAATCTAACTTATTATTTTCATCATCTAGACTAGAAAATAAATCTAACTGTCTATATCTTATTTTATCTTTTTCTTCCTCTTCATTTGCAAGTTTTGTAGCAGCCATAGTAACTCTTCTAACATATAACTTAGGATTTATTATTTCATCATACAACTTAATCATTGCATTGCTTATTATTTTAGATGACGATGTTTTATAATCTAAGTTAATAGTTCCATGAGCGTGTTTTGGTACACTTCTTCCATAATGATCTATTGTAACACTACCTTTATAATCATCAGTAACATTTTCTATATCATAACCTATAGTTAATACTAACTGTTCTGTTACTATTTTTTTTGAAACAAGGTCTAAAGCTAGCAAATCAGCCATTTCTCTTACTATTAACTTAGTTTTATCATAGGAATATGGACAATGTAGAACTTGACCACTACTTATGCTTTTAGCAAGAGGTTTATAGTTTTTAATGGATTCTATTGTACAAGGCTCCCATCCCCAAGCATGATCTATTAAAATTTCAGCATTAACTCCAAATAATTTATATAGTAAGTCTTCATTATTAATAGAACATCTTGCAACATCTCCCATTGTATACATACCATACTTCTCTAATCTTTTAGAAATACCCTTACCTACTCGCCAAATATCTGTAATAGGAACATGATGCCATATCAACTTTCTATAACTCATTTCATTAAGTTCAGCAATTCTTACTCCAAACTTATTTGCTTCAGTATGTTTTGCTACTACATCCATAGCTACTTTGGCAAGAAATAAGTTAGTACCAATTCCAGCAGTCGCTGTAATACCTGTTGTATCATAAACATCTTTAATTATTTTTGTAATTAAATCTTTAGGAGATAGTTTATAATATTTTAAGTAATTAGTTATATCCATAAAGACTTCATCAATAGAATAAACAAATATATCTTCTTTAGCAATGTATTTTAAATAAATATTATATATCTTAGCAGAATAATCAATATAATGAGCCATTCTAGGAGGAGCGATAATTAAATCAAGTTCTTTAGTTTTATCTTTCTTTAAGAAATCAGCATCAAAAGATTTCCCAGTAAATTTTTTATAACCATTAGCTTTCCTCCTTAGCTTATTTATCTCTTTTACTTTACTTAATACCTCAAAAAGTCTTGCCCTTCCAGGAATCCCATACTGTTTCAACGCTGGACTTACCGCTAAACATATCGTCTTTTCTGTTCTAGACTTATCGGCTACAACAAGATTAGTTTTTAAAGGATTAAGTCCTCTTTCAACACATTCTACTGATGCATAAAAACTCTTTAAATCAATACAACAATATACCTTTCCCATTTAACTCACCACTATTATTTTATCACGAACATTTATTCGTGAAAAGTAGTTTTAATCAATTGGAAAAAATTAACAAAAAAGACTATCATTTAAGATAACCTTTTAATCATGTATTAACGTATTTATCAAAACTTGGAAATAAACCTCCACACACAGTAGGCACTTCATCAATATTACTTATTTCTCCTTTTTTAAGTAAATTTGTTCTTACTCTTTCTAAATTACAATCTATATTATCAGTTAATGACCAATATGAAACACCATCTAATTTAATCATCGAATCATTGATTATTGTTGAAATATTATTAATCTTATCTTTTTTTAGATCATAAATTTGTGTATAAGAAATTTGTGGGTTATCTCCAATTATTTTTAATACTTCCTTCTCACCAAGTGATAAATCAAACTCTGTTATTTCTATATTTATATTCTCTACATCTTGCAATAACTTTAAATCCTTAAAACACTTCCTTATTTGCTCATTACTAGTACTAAAAGTTATATGCATCTGTGTTCCCAAAGTATCAATTAATAAAGGTGATATAGAATTTATTGACTTTAATACCTCTAATACCTTTTCCCTTCTCTTATCATCTTCTAAAAACGGTTCATTATATAAATAATTTACACCTTTAGGTTTATGTTCTTTTGCATAAGCGAAAACATTACAAATATCTTCTATACTTATACCATATCGCATCTCCCAAATATTTTCATATTCATTCCTTTCATTTTTCTTAAAACTCACTATTTCATTAAATAAATCTATCGCTTTTATAACAGGTGTTCCATCATCAAATTTATGAGTAGAATTATAGTCATTTACAAAATCTATTGTTGTCTTAACATATTCACTTAATATTTTTAATATTTCTTCTTTTGTTTTATTTATAAATAGCCTTTCATTAGCACCTTTTGTCAAAAAAGAATGTAATCTTACTTGTTTATTATTTTTATAGGCAAAATTCAAATCTCTTTTGACAAAATAAAAATCAAATCTATCTTTACTAGTATCTTCAAATAACTTATTTATAACAACTTCAGGTTTAAAAGAAGCAACTAATAAAGTGTCAAACAGTGATAAGTTGTCATTAATCAAAACAAATTCATCATATAAATTAGGTAATTTATTTTGATCTCTTTCTATAGAAATGAAATGATGAACTTGTTTAAATATTTCTCCATAATTACTAGGATATCTATTTTTTATATATTCGCTAATTTCTTTTATACTATTTTTATTAATATACATTTTTTTAATCATTATAATATCTTCTTGCTTCAAACCTAACCTTCCTAATAAGTTATCTAAAACTACTCCACTATCACTATTATGGGGTACTAAAGTATCTTGATAACTCTTAAATACTTTTCGTTTGGCATCTTCTAAATTCATATTAATAAAAGTAGCAATATTACCTTTCTCAAATACACCTTTAAGTTGATCACAACTAGAGTAACTATTCACAACCTAAAGTGAAATAGTTACTTTTTTTTACACAATTATTATGATAAAATCCCACAATTATATGATAATATAATAATGAAAATAAAAGGAGTTTTAAAGATGGGAAATACATTAGGTAAATTACAAAC
>CASDWO010000071.1 GCA_949284575.1 uncultured bacterium | reverse complement strand
TCATTACTATGGTTATTTTATTAATATTATTATACTACAATTCTTGAGGTTTTTCCTTATTTTATGCCTAAAAAAGTGAATCTGTGGATAACACATTTTCACTTTTTTCTTGTCAAGTATTTTTTTCACCGAAACTCAAACAAGTTATCCTAAGTAAAAAACTACTGGCAATATTTTCCTAATTTTTGGTTATTTATAATATCTTTACTAATCTTAAGATTACCTCTACCTACTCCTAAATTATGATTTTGTTTTCTTGTTCCGTGATAATCACTTCCACCTGATATTAAGAGATTTCTTTTCTTTACAAAATTAAGTAAATAATTAGTTTGTTCTTCACTAAACGTTGTGTAATAGCACTCTACTCCATCTAAAGCAACTTCATTATAAATCTTATCTAAAAATTCTTCTGTATCCTCAAATTTATATTGATAAGGATGAGCTAAAAAGGCAATGCCTCCATTTTCATGGATAAATTTTACTATTTCTTTGATAGGCGGTTTAAACTCAGCATGATTTATAAACAATTTACTTTTAGGATTAGTTAATCCTTTTCTATAGAAATTACTGAAAGATGCCCAAACATCTTCTTTTAATTTTTCTTTATTACTTTCATATTTAACTAATTCTTCATATATACCACGTTCAAAAAACTCATTTTTAAACTTTTTATCTCTTACTCTTTCAAGATGAAACTCTAAGTCTAATTCTTTTATCTTATCGAGTAATCTATTATAAAGAATATTGGTCTTTTTACTAACTGACTCCTCATTATAAAAGTCCCCTAAATATTTATTAACATTTTTATAATCAAAGCCATATCCTAATACTTCTATTAATCTATTATCAAAGTTAGTTGTAAATTCACATCCTACTATAATATCTCCTTTATATTTTACTTTCACATTAAATTTTTCCATTTCAAAATAGGCTTTACAAGTATTATGATCTGTTATAGAAATAACTTCTAAACCTAAAGACTCAGCTTTTTCTAACAGTTCTTTAACTGTATCTGTTCCATCAGAATAAGTTGTATGCATATGTAAATCTATCATTATTAGTCTCCTTTATATATCTTTAAAGCCATACCTAATATATCACCGTATTTTTCAAGATAATTTTTAGTATGTTCTGTCATATTAGATGGTAAGTTACATACATTAAACCACTCTAACTTCTTGCTTTCATTATCATTAATCATCAAATCACCACTATATTTTTTTACTACATAAATAGCAGTTATATCATATAATTTATCTCCATTAGGATATTCTCTATAAGTATCTTTTCCTGATAATACTTTTACCATCTCTAAATCTATAATATCTAAGTTAGTCTCTTCTTTTAATTCTCGTCTTGCCACATCTTCAAAGCTTTCTCCTAATTCCATCGATCCACCTGGAAAACCATACTTTTTATAATCAGTTCTAAGTTGCATAAGCACTTCATCTTTATCATTAAAAACAAATAAACCTACTCCTGCTGTTAAAATAGGATTATGTCCTACATATTTTCTTAAATCTTTTATATAACTCATACTAATTCCTTTCTCATTATATATCTTATTTTACCACCATACATTAACTTTTCTTTATATTTTTTATAACCAATATTCTCTAAACTCTTAAGACTTGCTAAATTATCAGGATGAACAGTTGTATAAGAGTATTTTATACTATTATCTCTTTCTTTCATTATAGACTCTGCTTTTAAAATCAAATGTTCTTGTAAATGATTTCCTCTATATTTTGGTAATACTCCAGCATTATCCATTTCAATAGATGAAGATAGTTCTTCTTTAGGTATTTCTTTAGCAAGTTCATAAGTAGGATTAATATGACGCTCTGCTATTAAAAAGCCTGCTAAATCATCTTTATATAAAGCCTTAACGATAATAGCATCATCATTTAATTTATTTAGTATTTTGTCATAATCAGCAAGTCCTATTGCATACCATTCCTTATTCTCAATTATGCTATGTAAATACTTAATAGCATCTACCACTTCATTAATATCATTGATATTTCCTTCTTTAATAATAAATTTCATAACATCCTCCTAAAACGGATAACTAAAAACTTCATTATCATAATCATCCATAACTTCTAAAAAATAATCCATATTGTTTTTTATATCTTTGCATAACTCTTCATATAATTCACTACTAATATGATTATTCTCACTCATACACTTGTAAAACTTTTTAATACTAGCAGCATATTCTTTGATAGATGATTTACTAGACCACATACATTTTCTAATAAACCAATCACTTAAAAATGTATATACTTCCAAAGGACCATCTTCCATTTTGGTTGGTTCATAATAATTTAAAAAATCATTTAGAAAAAACTCCATATTACTTACGTGTTTTTCTATTGTCTTATCTGTTAATCCTTTATCTTCTAAATACTTTTCAAACTCTAAAAGAAATTTTTTATTTCTTTTAACATTTTTACTAACCTCTTTTTCATAATTATCCATATATAATCACTCCTACAAACTTATCATATTTATTTATCAGTTACTAGTTAATTTAGAGTTTTCTTGAATAGTAATAACTCTAGTTCTAATAGTATTCATAGAAATTCTCCTTTAACATAAAACTTAATATAATTATACTAATTAAACTATTACTTTTACAAGTGTTTACATTTTAATTAGGTGAAATTCCGCCGATTTAAAGTATTTGCTATATTAGGAAGTAAACACGCAGGAATCTTCTCATTATAATATTTATACTTTAATAATTATTCTACTGCTTCTTTTGAAGATTTATATAATTGTCCAATATTGTAGCAGCAGCAAAAGACATAAGCAATATTCAAAAACCTCTACACATTTGTATAGAGGTCTGACGACTTAGAGCTTCGAAAGTTTTCTAAGTACTAATCATTAATATTCTATTCAATATAATTAATTCTATTCATTAAAAAATCCCATTAAATATAAAATTAAATTAATATTAACAGATTTAATATTCTTTTTTAACTTTTCGATTTCTAAATTTATTAATCTTTCAAACTCATCACTTTTATCTTTATCTAATAAACGTTGAATAGATTTCATAATCATATAGACATTAGTTGAATTATCTTTATTTTTATAATTACTATCTATTATTTTAAAAGTGATTAAAAACTTACTATGAAAGGAAAACATTCTATCGTTATGGGCACATATGTTCCTAATCATTGTAATATTTTTCATTACCTGTTTTAAAAAATTATCAGGTACTTTAAACTCCTTACTAATAGTTTGCCTATCTGTTTGTTTCAGTATACTATATAAACGGCTTAATTCTCCCCATGTTAAAATTTTAATTAAAACAAAAGGTGGTACAAAGCCATATTTATTAATATAATGAGTAATAGCTTCATGTTTGCCATTTTGTTTATTTATTTCTTCATTTATTTTATCGATATTGTCTTGTATTATTTTTGGATTAATATTAGTATCAAAATTACTTGCTAACAAATAATTATTAATACTATATTTTGATAATAAAAGTTCAGCCAGTAAAGATTTTATAACTGTTTCTACTTCTAAAATGTAAGTTAAAAAAATAGAACGAATATTTTTATCAAATTCATATAATGAATATATTTCTTCAAAAGTTACATTTTTCTTATAATTATTATCCAAGTTTTTAAACACATCTTTATATGTATTCACAATAGAATAATAAGAATATTTTTTAATTTTATCTAAAGCATAATCTTTATTAGTAACAGTAACTCCTTTAGAAATTATATAGCTTATTAAATCTTCGTTACTTTTATATTCCTTCATATTTTCTCCCTTAAAATAAAACGACTTAGGGCTTCGAAAGTTTCCTAAGTACCAATCACTTGTAATATATCATTTTTTTAGGACCCTGTCAATTAGTATTCGTAAGTTTTTCAATTCCACTTTTTATTACTTTAATGTGTTAAATACTTACATTAAGACTCTCAAAAGTAATTAAGTCTAGTATATTTTTATAGCATTTGGTTGCAGATATCTCCCTATCTAGCATCACTTGAACGCCACGTACTTCATAAATTAAATTTTCTATATTAATATTATCCTTTAATATAACTTTATTCAACTTTACCTTACCCCATACTTTTTAGCTTATAAAAATTTGTATAGTTTAAATTTTCTCATATTTTTTAGAAAACTATAATAGGTTTACTTAAATAAAATACTCATTATTTGTATCCCTAAAATTTATATTATACTTTTCTTTTGCTAACTTAATAGCATCATCAATCATTAAGTTACCTGCCAAGTCAGGATAATTTAAATATTGTTTTACATTTTTGATATTTGCCATAAATCGTTTATAAGTTTTTCTATCTATATCAGGCTTTACTTCTCCTATATTTTTAATCTTGGCAAGCATTCTAATCTGTGCATACTTTTCTTTAGCATCACCTTCAACTAATAAATAACCTAAATAATAAATATCTTCTATCTCAATATTTAACTCTTCTAAATGCTCCCTTTTAAGTGTATCCTCCAAACTTTTATCACTATCGTAAGGCTTTCGTCCTGTCAATTTATATTTATTGTCATCAAATCTTAAAACAATATTACCATCATAAGAAAATGCAATTCCATATACTTGTTTAATATTTAAATATTCTGGTACTTTATCCTTAAACCAGCTACATTTTACCATTTAAAAACCTCCAATTTATATAGTTTTAATAATTGCTTTTACATCATCTATTTTCAATTACAGACTCACATCACTACTATATATTATCTTTGTGCTCTAAGTAAATATGAAAGAAACATTACTTTTTTGTTATATAAAGTATACCTAATGTTTTTTTTGAGGTTCCAAATTGGAACTTCAAAGCATTATCCTATTTATCAGTTAACTCAATCTTAAATTCGTTTCTTGTATCTTTAATTACATTTAACATATATTTTACTTCCAGTTTTGTAATTTTAATGTCATAAAGAATAATTCAGCAAATGTCTCAAGAAATGTCATAAGAAAAATATATAAATAGCCTTTCACTTATATAATATACTGTTTATTAATTTTTCTTTCGCAAATTTAATAAAGTTATAGATTCTAAATGATATGTATTTGGAAACTCATCTACTAATTTAATAGATTTAAGTTCATAACTACTATCTAAAAGATTAATATCACGGGCAAGAGTTAAGGGATTACATGAGACATAAATAATATTATTTACTTTTAAAGATAAGAGAAATTCTATTAAGTTTTTAGAAACACCACTTCTTGGGGGATCTAAAATAATAGTATCAGGGACAAACTTTAGTTTATTAATAACTTTACTAACATCACCTAAATAAAACTCTGTATTAGTAATATTATTTAACTTAGCATTACTTTTAGCATCCCTTACTGCATCTTCTACTACTTCAATACCAATTACTTTTTTAGCATAGTCACTAACTAGTAAACTAATAGTACCAGTACCACAGTATAAGTCATAGATAATATTACAATTTAGTTCTTTAACTAAATTAATAACTTCTTTATAAATTAAACTAATACCCTCTTTATTTACTTGAAAGAAAGAGTCTTTTCTTACTATAAACTTTTTAGATAAAACATCTATCATTAAAGATGGAACACCACTGATTAGTTCATTGTTATAGTATAGGGAACTAGCATTTGATGAGAAGAACTTATTTATAGATTCTTTATCTTCCTTACCTTCTAATATTAACATAAGTTTACCATCTAAAGATTTAATAATCGCCTTAGTTAATTTTTTATGTACTTTAATAAAAGAACTTAAAGAAGCAGTTAAAGTTATAATATTGCTATCTAATAAATTACATTTATCTATAGGTATTAAATTATTAGTCTCTTCTTCATAATAACCTAACTTATCTTCCTTAATATGAAAAGTTACTTTATTACGATAGTTATAACATTTAGTAGGAATTATTTCTAAAGAATCTAAATTATAATTTGTATATTTAGAGAAAATATTCTTAACACTATTCTTTTTAAACTCTAACTGTTCATCATAAGTTAAATGTCCTATCTGACATCCTCCACAAGTTTGATAATAAGGGCAATACTTTACTTTAATAGTGTCACATCTTTTACCTATAGAGTAATTTTTCTTATCTTTTACTAATTTAATAGAAACATCTTCACCTAGTTTTACTTTAGGTATAAATATTACTTTATTATCTATTTTGGCAATACCTCTTCCCATATGGTCATAATCTATTATTTTAACATTCATCTTCATCTCTCCTAATAATAGATTACTACAAAATTTGTTAAAGAAAAAGTTTTTATTTTGATTGTCTCAATCATTACTGTTTGACATTTACATTACCAACTTGTATTATAATTATAAAAAAGGAGAAATAATAATATTTGAAAAATATAATATTAATGACCTATTTATCGCAAGTGTTAGTGTTTCTTATCCTGAAAAAAATATTGGGATTATTACTATTGGAGGCCTTCTAACAGATGCTGAAATAGGATATGATTATGTAACAATTTTAAGAAAAGAAAAAGACAAATATGTTGATTTACAAAACGGATCTACTATGATGGATACAATAGATCCAAATAAGCTTAGTTATACAATAAACTATATGGAACCATTAAGTAAATATTATAACGAAGATAGCAAAAAGAAAGATACACTTAGTAAAAAAGAAGCGATTGGATTATCATTAGAATATTACAAAGAATTTCATAAAGATGAAGAAGAAGCACAAAAAGTAAGAGTTTATAAATAGTAGAGGTTAATGCCTCTTTTTTTGTTTTAATAAAAATTATTATTTTGGTAATACTAAAAGTGAAATGAGGTGAAGTTATGCTTGTAGATGAGATAAAGAATGCTTTTGGTAATGCCACTGATTTAATAATTAGACCTTTTATTATCGATAATAGAGAAATTACTTTAGTCATGAGTGAAGTTTTAGGTAGTTCTAATTATGTTAATGATTTTATTTTAAAAAAACTTTTAAATTTAAAATTTCAAAGTAATGATCTTGAACAGGAGTTACTTAATTTAATTCCTACTAATAATGGTAAAATCTTAGATAATTTAAATGATATGACTGACTATATTTGTATGGGCTTCGCTCTTTTAATTTTTAGCAAGACTAAATGTCTTGCTATCGAAGCTAGAGCTACTGTTGATAGAGGAATACCTAGTGTTAGTAATGAAAGTACTGTAATGGGAAGTAAAGATGCTTTTAATGAGAATTTTAATACTAATGTAGGGTTAATTAGAAGAAGACTTAGAACTTGCAATCTCTTTGTAGATGGGATGTTTATAGGTAAAAATAGTAAAACTAAAATTGGTATTTTATATATGAATAATATTGCTATTAAAAAAAATGTTATGGCAATAAAAGAACATCTTAATAAGATCAATGTCGATGGTATTATTGATAGCGGGGTTTTAAAAAGTTATCTTGATACTAAAACGAGTGTTCTTTTTCCAACTATTACATCAACTGAAAGACCTGATAAAGTTGCTCAAGCTTTACTTGAAGGGAAAATTGCTATTGTAACTGATAATTCTCCTTTTGCTTTAATTACCCCTACTTTCTTTGTTGATTATCTTCATACTAGTGATGATTATTATGGAAAAGCTATTAATGCTTCATTTATTAGAATTGTTCGTTTTATTGCCTTTTTAATTGCTATTTTCATACCAGCTTTATATATTGCTCTAACTACTCATAATCAAGATATTTTACCATTATCTTTATTTTTAAATTTTATGGAACAGCGAAGTAGTGTTCCCTTCTCGGCTTTAATTGAGGCAATTTTCATGAGTATATCTTTTGAAATACTAAGAGAAAGCGATATTAGAAAACCTGCTAGTATGGGAAGTTCTGTTTCTATTTTAGGAGGTCTAATCTTAGGAGATGCCGCAGTAGCTGCAGGTATTATTTCTCCAATTATGATAATAGTTATTTCTATATCTGCTATATCTGGTCTTGCTTTTTCCTCGATGGAAATGATTAGTGCTTTAAGATGGTGGAGATTTATTCTTCTTTTCCTTGCTATGTTTTTTGGACTATTTGGAATCTTTGTAGGTTTTATTGTTTTAATAGCTTCTTTAGTTACAACTTCTTCTTTAAATGTCCCTTATCTTGCCCCTTTTTCGCCATTTATAAAATCAGAATTAGGGGATGCTTTAATTAAAGGAAGTCATAAAAAGCTTCGTAAACGTAATCCTTTATTAACTAAAAATATTATTAGAGAGAAGGTAAATAATGAAGAAAATAATCATAATTAGTATATTATTATTACTATTATTAGGCTATACTCCTTATCATGAATTAAATGATCTAGCTGTAATAGATGTAATGGGACTTGATTATCAAAATAATAAGTATTTTCTATATTTAAATATCATAAGTTCCAAAAATAAAGTTGCCATTAGTAGTGGTGATAGTTTAGGAGAAGTTTTTTTAAATGCTAAAAATACCTATAATAAAAAAACTTATTATAAGCATTTAAGTACGGTTATTTTTAGTACTGATATTCTAAGTCAAGAAAAAAATTTGTTTACTTTCTTAAAAGATGAATTTACAGGTATTGATTATTTAACTTTAGCGACAAAAGATGATATGGAAAGTCTTTTTAATAAATTTCATAAAGGAAATGATTATCGTAGTTTTCTTATTAAAGAAAAAGAAGATACAGCTGCTATTACTAATACTACTTTTAAAGATCTTTTAAGCTATAATTTAGATGATTTAAAAACTGCTAGTATTCCCCTTATAAAAAATAATAATGAACTTACTAGTAATGGATTATATGTAATAGAAAAAAACTTGGTCTTAGATAAAGAACTTTCTAAAATTAATAATATTATTAATAATAAGGCTTCTACTTTTAATGAAAAGATAAAACTAGATAATAAGTATTATCAAACAGCTATTTATGATTTAAATACTAATATAACTTATAAAAATAATAAATTAAAAGTTAAATTAACAGGAAAAATAGATAGTCCTGATACTAATAATTTAAAAGAAATAAAAAAAATAATGGAAGAAGACTTAACTAAAGATATTGAGATATTAATCAATAAAGAATTAACGGAAAAGATAAATATTTCTAATTTGATTAATTATATTTATTTAAAAGAAAAAGATGATACTTTTAAAAAATATAAAGATTGTAATAAAGAAATAACTGTTAATTTAAAAATAGAAAGGAAGAATAATTATGATTAATAAAAAAATTGGTTTATTACAATTAACAACTTTAGTATTCTTTTTAACAATAAGTTCTTTTATTCTTTTTTTTGATAATATAATTAAAGTTAGTAAAAGTGATACTATTATTAGTATTATAATAGGGATTTTTATAGATCTTTTGTTATTTAAATTAATTTTAAATTTTAGAAAGACTTTTAAACTGAAAAATAAAATTATAAAAGTAATTATTCTTCTTCTTTTAAGTAGTGTTTTTATCTATCTTCTTATAAATGCTACTGATTTTGTTAAGAGTACTTTTTTAACTAATGGAAATTTCTATAGTATTATTATATTATTATTCTTAACTTGTTTTATCGCTTCTAATAAGAGTTATAAAGAAGTTGCTAGTCTTTCTTTAATTCTTTTCTTTATCTTTATTCCTTTATTTATTATTAATATATTAGGAAGTATTTCTAATTTAGATATAACTTATCTTACTCCTCCTTTAATAAATAGTAATCTTGATATATTAAAAGGGGCTTTATTATTTACTTTTTATACTATTATTCCTTTATTATTACTACTTTTTATTCCTTATAAAGAAGTAGATATTAGAAAAAAACAAGATAAATATTTATATCTTGCTTTACTTATTGGTATTTTAGTAATTATTATTTCTTATTTATTATTATATTTTTCTTGTAGTATTAATGTTATTACAACTTATAAATATCCATATATGCTTGTTCTAAATAGTTTATCTAGTTCTATTATTTTAGGACGTTTAAGCTATTTAATTAGTTTCTATTTATTATTTTCATTAATTATAACTTTAAGCTTAATTTTAACTATTATTAAGCAGTTAATGTTTGACACGCATATCCTAAAGCTTCAAGATTAGCTTGTTGGGTTGTTAAATCATTAAAGTAGCCATCTAAAGTTTGATTAGTGGGATCTTTTTCTTTACTTTCTTTTGTTAAAGTAAATTTAATTATATTATCAGTAGTATCTTCTGTTACTAGTCCACTTTGTCTTATTGTGTTAATTTCATTAAGGATAGGATTATCAGTTACAGTTTGATCTATAACAGTAGGTGTTTCATAGGTGAATGTTACTCTATTTAAAATATTATCACCATAATTACTAACAATATTAATATTATAAGTCATAGTTCCAACATTAACAGTTCTACTACAAGTTAAAGCGGTTGCTGTATTATTAGAAGTAGATTCATTAGGAGCTTTATTTATATCATCATTACTTTCTTTAAAAACAATTCTTGTAATTGGTGGTATAATTATTATTAATACAAGTAAAGCTATTAATAGATAAACAAAAATATTAATAATTGAACTTTCTTTCTTACTCTTCATCATTAACTATCTCCTTTTTTGTTTTTTCTTTATTATTAACATTCATGACAAATTTAGATATATAGTATAATAGAAATACTAATGGTACTGCTGGAAAGACCATAAAGAAATAGTAAAAGAATCTATTTTCTGCAATTAAATTGTTTTCACTTACAGTTTTAACAAATGCTAAGGCAAAACCAATAGATACTGCAAGCAACATAGAAGTAATAATTACTCCTAAAACATTATTCCAATAACTAACAACATAACTAGTATGAGAATTGCCTTTATTTTTATGTTTATAGATATTTAAAATAATAAAAGATATAATTAGTAATACTAGTAAAGGTATTACTAAATAAAATAAAATATAACGTAAACTTTCCATAGAATATACTGTCTGCATATGCCTCACCTATTATAATAATAACACAACAAGTAGAACTCATCAAGGACAAATAAAACAAATAAAGCAAATAAACGTAAAGCTGATAATTTTTATTTCCTTTAGCTTATCTAAATAACTTTCTTATACTTTACGAAGATTTTTCACTACTTTATTGAACTTTATCGCTTGTTATTATCGATTCTTTTTAAACTGTAGATTTTGTTTTTTTATTATCTCTTTATTTTAACCGATTTAGTTATATGATAAAATTATTAAAAATTAGAAATTCATAATTGTATTTTTAATATTTTTCTATTATAATAAAGCATGTTTAGAAGTAAGGACGTGGTAAAAATGTTTTTTGTTTGTATGTTAATGCCTGCTAGCATTTCTATACTTGTAGAAAAAAAAATAATTAAGAAGAAGATGGATAATAGTGATTTAATATTAAAGTATTTATTTTATACATTTTTAATTACAACTGTTATGAATACTTTATTTTTTATATTTGATAATGATAGATCGTCTTATTATACATCATCTACTTTTACTTATGATTTTTGTATAAAATATACATGGATTAGTCTACTAATTTCTGCTGTTATACCTTATATCTTAAAAGTAATAAGTGCTAATATTAATATAAACTTAGAAATAAAAGAAAAGAGTAAAGATGAAAAAACAAAAGTTAGCAAAAAAAGAAGTACAAAAAAAAGCCTTAAAAATAACTAGATTTATCTTATTTTATTTCTTAATTTTTTTAGCACTTGTTATTATCTTTGGTACTAACTGGGCTTTAATAAATTGTCAGTTTGATAATTTTGATCAAATATTATTTACTCTTAGTAGTTCTGTTTCTACCGCTAGCAATGACTTAATCAATGATTTTATTATTAAAAATATTTTAATTCCTTTAATAATTACTATTATTATAATAGGTGTAATAACTTTATTAAAATATTTATTTAGACATTTAGAAGCTTATATTATTATAAAAATTAAAAAGAAATCCATTAGATTAAATTTTTATAATATTATTAAATATGTGTGTCTTCTTAGTCTTATAAGTTATTCAATTTATTATGCTATGAGTAATCTATATATTTTTAATTATAT
>CASDWO010000070.1 GCA_949284575.1 uncultured bacterium | reverse complement strand
TAGATGAAAAAATAAACAAATTATTGAGTACGGTAGTGACTATCGGAATTTAAGCCTATGGAGAATAGGGAATACTCTATCTGTGAAGTAGGAATCCTTGGAGGTAACGACAAGGGAGAAATAAAATTTATTTTATTTCTTTTGTTCTTAAATATATATATTTTAAAGATTATAGATTTTGTTTGGAATTTTGATAATGTATGCATAATAGATTTTTAGAAAATATTGCTAGTTAAAATGATGTAATTATAACTACTTATAAGAATGGTAAATAAATTTTATATACAGCTGTTGAAGAAAATGAATAAAGATAAATTTATTTTAGAATATAACTATGTAGATATAGTAAAATATATTCTGCATCTAGAGATAGAAGAATAGTTTTTTTAGATGATATTTATGCCAAGATTGCTAAAAGCAATCAATATATTTTAAAAATGTGTAAAAAAATTATTTAATATGGGTAAAAAATTAAAAGTAGCAGCAAATTATACTACTACTTTTCTTACTATTTACTAAAATCTATTTGAACTTTTATATAGATATCAATCACAAATGATTTTTCTTCTAAAAAAGATCCTATTCTTTCAAAAAAGAATAAAACCTTTCCATTAATTATTCTATTTTTCTTTTGATTCCTTTGGAATAAAATCAAGAATCTCTTCATTATTATATCTAATTACATATAAAAGGCCTTTAATTTCATCCCAGTAATAGACACCTACAGATATTTCAAACCATTTATCTAAATGATGATTATGTTTATCCCATATCTTGACTAAACGATATCTCCTTCCACTTTGAATATTGTTTCCTTTATCATAAACATAAGCATCTGCTACATAGACTTTTCCATTAATTACTTTTTCATATAAATTATCTTTAGCTTTAGGAGTTATTAATTTCTTAATTCCCATAATAAATAAGATTATAGATATGGCAAAGATAATTATAAATAAAACAATTTCCTCATCATTGAATCCTGTAGACACCGAGAACAATAAAAATCCTATTATTAATAAAAGGACACCTAAAGGTTTATTACTTGCTTTAAAAGGTTTTGTACCTTTTTCTTTTATATAATTATCTATTTCTTCTTTAGTAGCAAGCCTCATTCCATAAAAATCATTAATTATATCATTAACAGGAATCTCATTAGCTTCTTTATAGTTTTCTATTTCTTTTTTATAGTTTCTATATACATATCTATAAATTTCAAATCTCGTTGTATATGGAACTCTTTTATTATTTCTATCTCTATAAAAAGACTTATCATCATGAAATCTATTCTTAGGAATATCAAACTCATAATTTTTATATTTTATATAAATATTATTGCCATTATCAATTACAGTATAATCACTATCTGTTGCAGCATCAGGATTAATTCTAGGGAAGTAAAAAATTCCTGTACAAGCACAAATAAGACCAATTATAGCAAGTCCTAAATTAGAAGAACTTAATATTGCAGTTATAATGTCATTATAAACAACTTTACTACTTAAATCAGTATTAGGATTAATTCCACTATTAAAAGTATCTTTAATATTAATATAAAACATTAATATACCTAGTATTGTAAATCCAATACAAAACAAAAGATAACCGAACTTCTTTCTTTTTATTAAATTACCAAAATATTTCATTACCATCACACCTTCTATCAAAAATATAACATAATAATAATTTAATAGTATATAAAAAAAGAAAATCTTTACATTTTCTTGTCTACTCGACAAAGTATGATTGTAAAGAATGTGGACCACATAATGATAAGATATAAATACAAGTTTAAACTAAAGCAATATTTATGAAATAGGAATAATTATAAAACGATGAGGACAAATATTCTAAATTTAGATATATTTAACTATCTTAATAATTAGCGATTTCTTTTTAGTTTCTTTCACTTTACCAAGATATTTAAATTTGCCATATTTTCTAATACTAAAAATATCTCCTTCTTTCAAAACATAAGCTTGATTAGGAAAAATACTATAATTTAAAATAATATCTTTATCTTTAAATTTCTCTTTAATCTTACTTCTTGAAGTATTAGTAATACCTGCAATAACACTATCAAGACGAGGACTTTTTACTATTAATTCAAGTTCTTTAAAGTTTTTTTGATAATCTTTTAAACTATTAATATCTATTTCTTCAAGTTCAATATTAAATTTTTTAACTTTAGTAAAATTGATAAGAAAATAATCTTTCATAGACTCTAATAAATAAAAGTAATAATTATCGTTATCTAGTATAATATCTCCAAAAACTTCCTTATCAACATTTAAAGAAAAGATACTGCCAAGTATATCTTGATGTCGTAGTTTTTCTTTTGTTATTATTTTAAATAAAACAACTTTAGGCTCTTTATTATTATAAAGAATTACTTTTTCGCTTTCAAGATATGGTTTAAATACTTTAAACTCATCTTTTCTAAAATATTTGCTAACTTCTTTTTCTTCACTAGGATCTAAAAAGAAAGTAGCTTCACCTCTTTTAAGTTTATCGACATTTTTCTTAATATTATACATAATTATTCCTACTTTTAATTAATGTTTTTTTATTAATAGTTTCTCCATCTTTAATTTCTTCAACTGGAATAGTGTATTATCAGGTAAAACTTTTTCACAATCAATACTTTGATAATTTATTAAAGGAAAAATTGTTGTATCTATACCATTTATCTCTTCATCATAAAAGAAAATTACTCTTATTTCACTTTCTATATTTAACATCTTTTTATATATTTCAATATTTTTAGGCATAATATCACTTATTTCCAAGTGAAAATTATTTTATCACATATTTCCTTTTTTGTGTATAAGGAAAGTTTCTACAATACTCTTATGTAGTTTAGATAACTTGACTAAATATAGGGTGAGTGCAGTGATATATTGTCTATGAAGTAGGAAACTTTGAAGGCAACAACAAGGACGAAATAAAAATTATTTCTTTTGTCCTTAAATTGGTGTACAATTAAATAGTAAAGGTAGTGATAAAATGTATGATGTTATAATAATTGGGGCAGGGCCAGCAGGTTTATTTGCATCATTAGAACTTGCTCGTCATAGTAATTTAAAAGTATTACTTATTGATGAAGGCAAATTTAGTGAAAAAAGAATTTGTCCAATGAATTCTAAAGGAACAACTTGTGTTAATTGTAAGCCTTGTAATATTTTATCAGGATATGGAGGAGCAGGAACATTTTCTGATGGCAAACTTAACTTTATTCCTAAGCTTGGAAAAACAGATTTATTCAAATATATGGAAAAAAGTGAAGCTTATAAATTAATTGATGAAGTAGAAGCTATCTTTAATGAATTTCATATGGATAGCGATACTTATCCTAGTAATATGGAAGAAGCTTTAAAACTAGATGAAAAAATCGCAAGAGCAGGTGCTAATCTTTTAATTATTAAACAAAAGCATTTAGGTAGTGATTATTTACCTAAATATATTGAAGATATTGAAAATACTTTAAAGAAAATAGGGGTTACTCTTCTTGATAAACTTCATTGTAAAGATATAATAAAAGAAAAAGACTATTACATTGTAAAAACAGAAAAAGACGAATATAAAGGAAAAAATATTATTGTCGCTCCAGGTAGAACAGGAGCTAAATGGGTACAAGAGTTAGCCGATAAATATAATATTCCATATACATCACAAAGTATTGAAATAGGGGTTAGAGTAGAAGTAAGAAAAGAAATACTTAAAGAAATAACAGATATTATCTATGATCCTACTATATTTATTAAGACTAAGACTTATGATGATGAAATTAGAACATTTTGTACCAATCCTGGAGGTTTTGTAGCAAAAGAAAATTACTATGGATATATTTGTGTTAATGGTCATGCTCTAAAAGATATAAAGTCAAATAATTCTAACTTTGCTTTTATCTCTAAAATTAATTTAACAGAACCTATTACTAATACTAGAGAGTATGGTGAATCTATTGCTAAACTATCTAATACCCTTGGAGGAGGTAAACCTATCTTACAAACTCTTAAAGATTTAAGAAGAGGTAGACGTTCTACTAAAGAGAGAATTAAGAAAAACTATGTTGAACCAACTCTAAAAGACTATACAGCAGGAGATTTAGCTTTAGCTTTACCTCATAGAATTATTACTAATATTTTAGAAGGACTTGAAACCCTAGATAAAATAATACCTGGTGTTAATAATGGTGAAACTCTTCTATATGGACCTGAAATTAAATTCTTTAGTAATGAGATCACTACTGATAATAATATGAAAATAGAAAGTGAAAATATTTACTTTATTGGTGATGGTGCTGGTAAAGCAGGAAATATAGTAGCAGCAGCTGCAACTGGTTTAATAGCTGCAAAAAATATTATAGAAAGGACTAAAAAATGAGAGAGTATATGAAAGAATATATAAAAGAAATAGATACTAAAATTAATGATAATTATAAATTTACTAAAGAAGAGATAGATGAATTTTTATTTAAAATGGAATTATTTCAAAAAGAAAGAATTATTCACTTAGTTATAACTTTAACTTATGTTTTCTTTACCATTTTATTTTTATTCTTAACCCAGTATATTTTTGCAATGTTTATAATTTTCTTTATTCTTTTAATCTTTGATGCTTTTTATGTATATCATTATTTCTTTTTAGAAAATAGTGTCCAATATATGTATAAACAGTATGATAAAATGAAAAGTAGTAGTATAATAAAAAAGAACAGGAAAGAGGGATAATATGAATTTACAAGGAAAAATTGCCGTTGTTACTGGTGGTGCTATGGGTAATGGTAAAGGAATTGTTGAATCCTTACTTAAATATGGAGCATCTGTAGTTATTTTAGATAAGTCTAGTGAATTAACTAATACGGTTAATGAGTTAGGTTCTAAAGACTATAAAGTATTAGGTATTAATGTAGATATTAGTAATAAGAATTTATTATTACAAGTTGTTGATATTATTAAAAAATATTATGATCATGTTGATATCTTAGTAAATAATGCTGGTATTTGTAAGTTAGCAACTTTTGAAAATATGACTGATGAGGTGCGTGACTTACATTTTGATATTAATATTAAAGGTACATGGAATGTTACTAAAGTATTACTTCCAATGTTAAGAGCAAGTGGTAAAGCAAGTATTGTTAATTTATCTAGTGTAACAGGACCTATGGTTGCAGATTCAGGAGAAGTTGCCTATGCTACTACAAAAGCAGCTTTAGTTGGTTTTACAAAAGCTTTAGCAAGAGAAGAAGTAGATCATAATATTAGAGTAAATGCTATCTTACCAGGATATATTAGAACTCCTATGGTAGATGGAATGGCTAAAGAAACTGATTTTAATAATCCAGAAAGTGTAATAAATGGTATTGCTAATGCTATTCCTATGAAAAGATTAGGTAATCCTAGTGAGTTAGGAGAACTTGCTTGTTTTCTTGCTAGTGACTTATCTAGTTATATAACAGGAACAAGTATAGTAATAGATGGTGGTTCTACTTTACCTGAGACTGTTACTATGGGTGTTTAATTATGATTGAAGGAAATAAAGTTGAAGTTTTTCTTTCTGATGAATTAAGAGAAAAGACTAAATTATTTAGTTTAGAAAAAGATCTTGCAATCTGTGGTGATCATGATAATGGTTTTAAACTTTTAAATAATGAATATAAACTAGATATTATTTTTGAAGATATTTGTAATTTTTCTATAGATTATGCTAATAATGGTCATCTTGCTTTTGTTCTTGCTACACCTTGGTTATTAATCGCTATTCCTGAAACACCAAGTAAAGAACATTTAAAAATATTAAAAAACATTTTAGATAATTTAGATGGTAATAACCTAGCAATCTATGCTTATATTAATAATAAATTTGAACAATATGTTTTTGATGAAAAGAAATATAAAGATAATAAAGACATGTTAGTTAAAGTATTAAAGAAAAAGAAACTTATTGACTAAGTCTCTTTTTTTAAATCATCGTTTGCATTTTCCCAAATTATTTCCATAAATACAACCATACTAAGTAAAGTTAATTAATTATAATTAATGTTCTCGTTATATAAATTAATAGGTACTGCAATTATTTTCTTAAAATAAATAGGTGGTTTTCCATATACTAATTTATTTACTCGATTACTTGCCATAAAACTTTGTGGTACGTAAACTGGACTATCATTAATTGTACTATCAAGTTTCAACCCTAAAAGGCAATATATATTTTCAACAATATTTAATAAGCCATAATCTCCATTATATGCACTGCCTAGTACTTTTTCTTTTAAATTATATAACATAGTGTTATTAACTTCATTTAGCATATTTAAAATATTATGAAAAGTTTTTATTCTAAGTTCTAATAAGTATTTGCCTTTTATTTGATTATTTATAATATTCTCATATTTTGTAATATTCTTTTTTATATGCTTATATCTTTTCGCTTTAGAATGCATTTGTTTTGGAAAAAACATATCGAGATTTATTTTATGTAAACCTATTAAATGATAGAAATGTTCATTTTTAAATCTTATTATTATAGGTTCTAAATTTCCTCTATCTATAATGTAGATATATTTTTTTACTTCTTCAAAGGTATCAATTAATTCTTGCAACATATGTCCTCCTGTAATTAAAAATTTATAGTTTTTGTGATTGTTCTAAATATACAACATAAAACATATGTTTGTCAATATAAAACTTTATTTAATGAAAAAAGAGGTCTTATTATAAAATAAGCCTCTTTAGTAGCAGCCTAATGTTGAATTAGGCAAAGTGCCTTCAATTTTATTGAACATAACAAAAGTTATGAACGCCGAAGCTAGGCTGGGGCTACTACCTCCCATTAATAGTATACTCTAAAAGTACACTGTTATAATTAAATTATAACACCGTAATGTAAAAAAGTGTATAATTTAATGTTGTTTATTATCTTATAATAAATAAGAGACATTGTCAACTATTTTGGATAGTTGTTATACATTTAACTTTTTTTTAAATTATTTTCTATTATATTTAACATCTCTTTTTTTAAATCATCACTTGCATTCTCCCAAATTATTTCCATAAATACTCCCATACCAGGTAAAGTTACTTCATCATTTGATTTAGCTGACTCTTCTATAGCTTTACCTATTTCTTCTTTACTATCATTTTTAAAATTATTTAATATATAATCTTTTATACTCATCTAATCATCTCCTAGACATATTTTTACCAGTATTTATTAATTTATACTATAATTTTTTTATTATTTAATATATAATTATTTTAGGAGGGATAATATGTCAACTGGAATGATTGTTGGAATAGTAGTAATTGCTATCGTTGTTATTTTAATTATTTGGTATATAGCAACATATAATTCTTTAGTACAACTTAGAAATAGAGTTAAAGATCAATGGAGCCAAATCGATGTTCAACTTAAAAGAAGAGCAGATTTAATTCCTAATTTAGTAGAAACTGTTAAAGGTTATGCTAAACATGAAAGTTCTACTTTAGATGCCGTTATTAATGCTCGTAATAGTTTTAATACAGCTTCTACTAAGGAAGAAGAAATAAAAGCTAGTGGCGAGTTAACTGGTATGTTAAATAGACTATTCGCTTTAGCAGAAGCATATCCAGATCTTAAAGCTAATCAGAACTTTATGTCACTACAAAATGATTTAAGAGATACTGAAGATAAAATTAGTACAATGAGACAATTTTATAATGATACAGTACTTACTTATAATAATAAAGTACAAACTATTCCTAGTAATATAGTGGCAAAAATTTCTAATTTTAAAGAAGAATCTTTCTTTGAAATAGAAGAGAAAGATAAAGAAGTGCCAAAAGTATCATTTTAAAACTTGCTTTATGCAAGCTTTTTTTCTAAGGAGTGAATGATCATGAGTAAAAATAATATTTCAATTATAATCATTATAGCAATACTTGTTATTATGTTTTTACCAGTAGGATTTGCTTTATTTGATGGTGAACCTACTGATAAGTTTTTAAGTGAGATAGAAATACTTGATAATGGTTCTATTAAGGTGAGAGAACTTATTAAAATGAATGGTGAATATAATGGTATGGAACGTGATATCAGTTATGCTAATTATAGTAATAAACCATATAATGGCAGCATAACTGCCATAGAAGGTAATAGTACTTTATATGATGGTAGTGGTATTACTGATGTTAAAGTAGGTTCTATTAGTGATGATGGAGCTTTAACATTTGATGACTTTAATAGAAGTATTAACTATTTTAATGAAGTTAATTTTGCAAGTAATGGAGAATCTTCTAAGTATACATATAATACTTTTATGAATGAAGTTAATTTAAAACTATTTAATCCTAGTGATTTAGATGAAATCTTTTATATAGAATATACTGTAAATGATGTAATAGTTATTCATGAAGATACAGCAGAACTTGCTTGGAATACCTTAGGTGATGGTTATAGAGAAAATATTGGAAATTATGAAGTTAAAGTAATTCTTCCAAGTAGTGATAGTGATTATAGAGTATGGTTACATGGTCCTTTAAATGGTAATATAGAAAGAACTAATAACAAGGAAGCCTTAGGTACATTTAACTTTTTAGGAGCCTATAATCCTGTTAGTGTTAGATTAGTATTTGATAAATCACTAGTACCTAATGCTACAAAGACAAGTGGTTTAATAGCAAAAGAGGCAATTATAGATTATCAAACTAAGTTAAGTGATGAAGCAAATGCTGAAAGAGAGAAAATAAAAAGAGAAAATATGATTTTAATAATAGTAAGTAGTATTTGGGGTGTCATTGCTATAGGACTTGCTGTTAGTGTTTATTTAAGAGAAAAGAAAATGAAGAAAACTGCCTTTAATATGGAATACTTTAGAGATTTTCCAGGAAGTTATGGACCTGAAGTATTAGAGTATTTGTTAAATAATAACGTAACAGAAAAGAGTCTATCTGCTACTATTTTAAATCTTATATATAAGAAAGTATTAAAAGTAGAAGTTATAGATAGAAAGTTAAAAGATGATTATAAACTAATATTACAAGAATATGATGAAGCTAGTTTAACAGAAACAGAAAAAATTGCCTTAAACTTAATAATTAATGAGATAGGTAATAGTAAAGAAGTATTTTTATCTCATATAAAAGAACATTGTTCTAGTTTAAGTAATGCTAATAGGGTAATGGATTTATATAATGATTTTATTAAGACTAGTAAAAACTTAGGTAAAAGTGAAAAATTCTTTGCTACAACTCCAGGTTTAGTCGCTTTCTCAGTTATCTTTAGTTTATTAGGATTAATATTAACATTTATTAGTTTTAGTTTAGATTTATCTTGGCTTGGTATAGTAATTATTATCCTTATGATCGCTTTAATTATCTTTGTTATAACTAGAAAGTTTTATACCAAAAAGGGAGCTGACCATTATGCTAAATGGATGGCTCATAAAAGATTTTTAGAAGATTTTAGTAGATTTAATGAAAAAGAGTTACCTGAGGTAACTTTATGGGATAAATATTTAGTATATGCTGTTATTTTAGACTGTGCCGATAAGTTATCTAAAGATATGGAACTTAAGATGCCTATAGATAGAGATGATACAGCTTATGTAGGTTATAATCCTTATATGACACATTATATTATAACTACTAATCTTTATTCTAGTATAAATAATGGAATCCATACTGCAGTTGCATCGTCAAGATCATCTATCGCTGCAAGTAGATCTTCAAGTGGTGGAGGCTTTGGTGGCGGTTCTATTGGAGGAGGAGGTTCCTTCGGTGGAGGCGGCGGCGGTGGTCGTTTCTAATTATCTAAAAAACATAATATAATTTTAATTATTACATAAGTATTTTCTAAATAACAAAAGTGAGTACAATTAGGAAAGATAATAAGCTCACTATTTGTTATTTTTTTATGCATTAATTTTCCATCTTTTAAAGGCGTATCTATATCTTTTTCTCCCCATAATATTAGAGTATTAGTATTTATAGAAGAAAAGTAAGTAGTAAGATCTAAGTTAACAATATTTTTAAAAGTTTCTCGCATATTTTCATCTAATGCTTGATAATCGCTACTAGAAAATTTATTAAATAAGTAAGTCTTAAATTTATGTTTAATCTTTTTAGGTAGATAATTACCAAGAAGTTGAAGTGTTTTATATAGTTTTAGTCTAATTTTCTTTTTTAAAGTCATTTTTGGAATAATTCCTGCACTATCTATTAATATTAGATTTTTAATAGGAATATTATATTTACCTGTTAAAAGTATTGCTATTCTACCTCCAAAAGAATGAGCGATAATATTAGGATTAGTTATATTTAAGTCATTAAGAAATTTAATTATCATTTTACTATAATCATCCATAGTAAGGTTATAGCTAGGAAATAAAGTATCCCCAAACCCCGGATAATCTATAATATATACAGTATAATCAATCATTAAAATATTAATAATCTCTAAAAATGTATTTCTAGTTTCTCCCCATCCTGGTAAGATAACAATATCTTCTTTACCATTACCATATTTTTGATAAGATAATTTTATATCTTTATAGTCAATAGTCATATTCAACACCTATTATAAGATATGTAAATAATAACTATTTGTTTATAATTTTTTATTTACTAAAAAGGACTCTATGTGTTGGAATTACTTATAGATAAGGTATCTATAATACCCATATATAAATAATAGGTATAAATAGACTTATTTGAGGTAATATAAGTAGTAAAGGACTGATCATATGAAAAAGAGTAAAGAAAAGGTAGTAATAGTATGTTTAATAGTATTATTACTAGTTTTAACAGTAGGAATAAGTTATGCAGCATTTAGTTATAGTGGACTAGGTTCAAAAGTAAATACAATAACAACAGGTGCTATCAGTATGACTTATACTGAAACTGACAATGTTATAAGTCTAGATAAAGCATTGCCTACAACAGATAAGACAGGAAAAACCTTAGATGATTATTTTGAATTTACAGTAAGTGGTAATATAACAGGAGATACTAATATTAATTATGAGATCAGTGCAAAAGATATAACAGATAGTGGAGCAAGAAAGATAGATGGATCTAATATAAAACTATATTTAACAAGAATAACTTCAAGTGGCGAAGAAGAATTAATGAGTCCTGAAACATATAATGAAGAAAAATCATCTAATAGTTATACAGGAAGACCAGCAGGAGAAATGAGTTTATATACAAGTAGCATGAATGCAAGCGAATCAAATACCTATCGTTTAAGAATGTATGTTAAAGAAGAATATAATCCCCAAGGAGATGGAGGAAATAAAACCTTTAGTGTTAAAGTAAATGTCTATGGAAAAGATGGAGAAATTAGCCCTGCTCAAGTTAATGCTCCAGAACTTGATAGTAATATGATTGCAGTAAGATATGATGGAACAAACTGGGTAAAAGCTGATTCTAGTACAAATAATTGGTATAATTATGATAAACAGGAATGGGCTAATGCCGTAACAGTAAGTAGTGGAACAAGAGATACATATTTAAGTGCATCTATAGGAACTGTAATAAATATGGATGATATAGAAACAATGTGGGTATGGATACCAAGATATTCATATACAATAGGAAGTGAAGATGGAACAAACTATTATGGAAAACAAGGAGATTATTTAGAAAGTGCACCTACCCAAGCCTTACCAGGAGAAATAGATATAAAATTTGTATCAACTGATATAAAAGATAGAGGAACTGCTAAATACATAGTTAGTTCAGGAATCCAATCTAATAGCTGGTATACTCCTGATGGTTTTACCTTTGGCGATCAAGAGCTAAGTGGACTATGGGTAGGAAAGTTTGAGACAAGTAGTTCTAATCCAAGTGCTGAGTCTGGTGGAGGTAATACTACTAACTTAGATGCAATGATAAAACCGAACGTAACAAGTTGGAGAAATATAAATATAAGTAATGC
>CASDWO010000069.1 GCA_949284575.1 uncultured bacterium | reverse complement strand
TTCACACCATCACCAGTCATCGCAACGGTATGTCCTAATCGTTGCAACGCCAGAATAAATTTTTTCTTCTGCTCCGGTGTTACTCTACCAAAAATATCATAATAATCTACAGCATCCAAAATATCTTTATCAGTCTTTAAGATGCTAGCATCAATCTTTCTAGAGTTTTTAGAAAGTCCTGCTCGAACAGCAATACCATAAACGGTATCTGGATTATCTCCTGAAATAATTTTAATTTTAACACCTTGTTCTTTAAAATAACGAAGAGTATCAGGGGCCTCTTTACGAATTTTATCTTGCAACAACAAATATCCGATAACAACAAGATTTTCTAATTTTTTGTTGCTAGCCTTTACCAATACCAAAACACGATAATCCTTAGCATATAAATCAAGTTCTTCTTTATATTTTTTTATTTTACTTTTTAATAAAAACTCAGGTGCACCTATAAAATAACATCCCTCTTCATAAATAGCACCAGAATACTTTTTACTAGAAGAAAAAGGTATCACTTCTTTTAAATGAAAGTTAGAACTCTTTCCAAAGTTATCTTTTAAAGCAATTGCCGTAGGATTAGCTTCATCCAAAGAATAATTCAAATTAGAAAGCACTTCTTCCATAGAATATCGCTTATCTTTTACTATAGAATCTACAACTTCCATCTTTCCTTCAGTAATAGTTCCTGTCTTATCTAAACAAATTGTATCAACACGAGCAAGTGTCTCAATACAATACAAATCTTGTACCAGTACTTTTCTTCTAGATAGACGAATAACACTAATAGCTAAAACAGTACTTGTAAGTAAAACTAATCCCTCAGGAATCATACCAATTAAAGCTGCTACAGTACTAACAATAGCTTGAGATACGGTGTTTCCATCCAAATACATTTGTCTAATAAATAATAACATTCCAACAGGAACAATCAAAAAGGAAATAGTAGAAACAATCTTATTTAAACTACGCATAATTTCTGAAGATACTGGTTTTATATATTTTGTATCACTAGAAAGCTTAGCTGTATAATTATCAAGACCGATATGAACTACCTGACAAATAGCTTTACCACTAACAATAAAACTACCAGAAATTAACATATCCCCTTTCTTCTTAAATACAGTCTCTGCTTCACCAGTAATAAAAGACTCATCAACTTCTACTTCACCATCTCGAACCAAACTATCAACGACAACTTGATTTCCTATTGATAAAGATAAAATATCATCTAATACAATTTCATTAATATCAATAAACTGTCTTTCTCCATCACGAATAACAGCTATTTTAGAACTAGCTAACACTTGTAATTTATCCAATGTCTTCTTACTTCTAAGTTCCTGAACAATACTAATTAAAGTATTTAAAATAATAATAATCATAAATGTCAGATTTTTAAAAGATCCAACACATATAACCGCAATAGCTAAAATAATATTAATAATATTAAATAAAGTTAAAACATTATCTCTAACAATTTGCTTAACAGTCTTCGTATTAGACTCCGTATTATAATTAACAAGTCCATCTCTAATACGTTCTTCTACTTGCGTTAACGTTAAACCTTGTTTAATATCTGCAACAACTCTATCTTTCTTCATAACATCACCTTACAACACCAATAATATACCATATTTTTAAAATTTAGGAAATGACAGTTTTGTAATGATATACGAAAATTTGAACAAAAACTAAAAAGAAAGCCTAATATATAAAAAAAAGCACAAATTACGACTAAAATTTAAAATTTAGGTGTTTCCTTTTTCATATTTCTATGTTATAATCATTAAGTAACTTGTAGTTGGACTGTTAGCTCAGTTGGTAGAGCAACTGACTCTTAATCAGTGGGTCTAGGGTTCGAATCCCTAACAGTCCACCATAATGAAAGTAAACCGGGTACTCCGGTTTTTTTGTGCTTAATTTTTTTGACTAAC
>CASDWO010000068.1 GCA_949284575.1 uncultured bacterium | reverse complement strand
TTATTTATATTTTTTGTTTATTGTTTTATTTATTAGTATTGTAAATAAACAAGTTCTTTTGGTCTTAGGACATTAACAGAACCATACATACCATAACCTATATTTACAAAGTCAAAGTTATTCAAACTATTAAAAGCTGTAGTATTGTACTCATAAGCCATATCATAAACTAAAGTGTCTGGATTTTTTTTATATAGACAATAAATATTTTTATTAGTTTTATTTTTAGTGCTATCAGCATAATAAACTGGTACTATCTTAAAATCATTTTCTCCATAACCTTTAGCTACAGTTGATAAAGCATTTTCTAAAACTTCAAGTTTTGTTTTTAATGGATAGGTTTCAGACATCTGAGTCACTAATCCATTATAATCAGTAGATGGTATAATAAACCTATTAAATATGGTGGTACCATTGGCATTGGTAAAGAAGGCATTAGGTAATTTAGCTATAACAGCATTAAATTCACTAGAGGTCATAGTAGATAAAGCTTTAGTTATAATAGTTGTATCTACAGTTACCTCTTTATTATTTAATAAACCAGTTATATCTGAATTTACTTTTGAACCTAAAAATACAGTTTCCTGTATACCTAAATCCCAATTTCTTTTTCTGGCAGAGAGTTTAGCTTCTATTATGTCTATGTTTTGAGCTTTGGAGGCTTGCATTATGTCAAATAAAGAATAGGTCACTGATTTTTTCCATTTGAGACGAGGAAATATTTTTTTGTTTATAACTACATCAGCACTAGCTGTTCTTTCAAAGTCTATATTTCCTCCAAATGAACCTTCTTCAAATGTTCCTACAATATCACCTAATGCCCAATTCATAATTTCATCACTTACTCCACCTCTACCTATTTCTATATCTACAAAATCTGTTATATCTACATCATAGAATTTTTGTTCTATGATTTTTTGATCTATGGTAGTTAAAGTGTCTATGGCTTGCTTATAGGCACTACTATTAGTGTCAAACATAAATTTTACCTTCGTTATTGATTTATTTATTAATAATTACTTTTTTAATTAAAGTACTAGAACTCTTATAAGATCATCTTTAGCTTTAGCTGTATCTAAAGCAAAGCCACATGGTATCTTACCTGCAGTAGATGTACTTGGATTATTGATTATATAACCATTATCATAAGCTACATAGGCTCCACTGTTTATAGCTTCACCAGCTAACATAGTGATAATACATCCACTAAAACAAGCTACTGTTAAATCTCCAGTTTTATATTGGTTCTGTAGACGACCTATAGGTATAAAACCGTATTTAATAGTAGCAGAATATGTATCAGTATTTAAAACTTCTGCTACTGTAGGTACTCCTGCTGATCCTGCTACAAGTTTTACCATATCTCCGGCCGATGTTATTTGTTCCTCATCATCATTTTTTATCATCACAGGAAATTTATTTAGATTTAATTGTAAATCTTCTTTACCTCTACAATTAGATTGTTGGAATTGGTTAGATTCAAAAACGTTTCCTAAAGTTGTCATAGTTATTACCTATTTAGTTTATATTTATTATTAGCTTCAGCTATTCTTTGTAGTCTAGATTTAAAGTTATTAGGTTCATATTTACCTATGGAAGCTAAAGTTTTTTGAATAACTGAGTTTCTTTTAATGGAATTTAGATTTTCAAGTTCTTCGTCTTCGTTATTTTTGTTTTCTGGTTCTTCTGTATCTTTGGCATCTTTAATGTCTTTAGTATCTTCAATATCTTCAACTTCATTAGTTTTATATTCGTCAATGATTTCCATAGCTGTTGCTATATCTTCATCCGATAAACCTTTAGATTTTAAGAATTCGTTGATGTCATTAGTTTCGTTTTCTACTTCGGTATCATCCTCTTCATCAAAGTCTATTTTTAGTTTATCAGCTACCAAAGATAGTAGATAAAATATATCTTCTAATGTTATATCTAAATCTTCTTTATTTAGAGTTTCATTGGTAGTAGTTTCATTAGTTTTTCTTTTAAACATGGTTTTAAATGGTTATTAATAAAAAAGATAATTAAAAAGGTTAATTAATAGGAATAAATTATTTATAATTATTGTATTGTTTGATACAGTATTTATAATTATCATATAATTTTTTTCTATTGATTTGATTTTGTAGTTTATTTATTAGTTCCTTTATTCTTTTGTTTTTTGATTTTATGTTATTTGTTTTATTCTTCTCATTTTTTTGTTGTTTATTTATACTGTTTATTCTTTTATTGGCTTCCTGGTATCTAGGATTTTTAACTAGAGCTATGTTTTCAAAGGATATTTCTTTGGCTTCTTCATCATAGGGTATGTTGTGGTACATACCACCTTTATCTTTTTTTGTTATGTTATAGGTGCAGGATATGGAATAGTTTTTATTATCTAGTAAATCTATAGCTTTGTTATCTGTTAATATAAATCCAACTATAAAAGCTTCATTATCTATACTATAATAGGCATCCAATACTTGTCCTACCTTTTTATTTCCATCATGGGTTATAAATACTGGTTTATCTATTATAGTATTTAATGCCTTCTGAATGGTATCTTTTTCTAAGAGAGTTACACCTTCATTGTAGTCATTATAATCAGCTAAACCACTCTTTATGAATATTCTTTTATAATATTTTTGCATACAGAATTGGATAAATATTTAGTTTAATTGGTTTTAATGTTATTATTGTCGTCATTAGCAAAATTTAAATTATTATTATCTTCATCATAATCATCCAATTCTCCTCTCAGAGCTTTGGTATTCATATTAACTATATTATTATTTTTTAAGTATTCAGCTAGTTCTTTTGAGGTTAATTGTTTTCTGTCAAAGAGATTTAAGGCTCTAGTTAATTGTTTATCTTTT
>CASDWO010000067.1 GCA_949284575.1 uncultured bacterium | reverse complement strand
GAAGATCCTAATAATTACATTTGGTATAGTGGTAAATTATGGAGAGCTGTAAGTGTTAATAATGAAGCGAAAGCAACTAAGTTAGTAACCCAGTGGAATATAAGTGCAATTCCATATTCTAGTGGTAGTACTGATTTTGCAGGAAGTTACATGGAATCTTGGTTAAATGATACAAGTGTTGATGGTTTTTTAGGTAATTTAAGAGATTATGAAGAATTTATCGTAACAAATGCAGTATGGGATGCCACACTTGATGCAACTAGTTTAGGAAGTATAGCAAGACCAAATGGTACAACTGTAGTAACTAATGCTGTAGGACTTTTAAATATATATGAGTATCAGTCTAGTTATCACGGAACAACCTATAGTAATGGTTATTTAAATAATGGTTTATGGTGGTGGACCTTAACACCATATAATTCGTCTAGCGTGCGTAGCGTCTACATCGGTGGTAATACGTTCATTATTATGCCGTTCAATGCGTACGGTGCTCGCCCATCTATAAATCTAAAATCTAACGTTCGAATTGTAGATGGTAATGGAACAGAGAATAACCCCTATCGTTTAGAAGGTGACAATGATAAAAATCTATCAGGAACTATGCTTAATACAAGATACAGTGGAGAGTATATTAGATTTGGAACTGGCGAAAACAATTTATATAGAATAGTAAGCCATGAAACAGAAGGATTAACTAAGATAACCAGTGCCGAACCATTAAAGAGTTCAAAAACGTTTATAACAAGTGCATTTGGAAGTAATACAACATTTTTAAGTACAAATACAATAGGTACATTCTTAAATGGAGAATATCTAACAAATTACATGGATAGTAATTATAGTTCTATGATAGAAGATAATACTACATGGTATTTAGGAACAGTAGGAGATGGTACATCATATAAATTAGCCAAATATACAGATGAAACTGGTAATACCTTAACATCAAGTACAACTTCAGCCAAAGTAGGATTACTAAGATTAGGAGAATTAATGTCAGGTCAATTTGATAGATATGGTAATAATACTAATTATTGGACTTTAACACCATATAATGCGTCTAGCGTGCGTTACGTCTACTACACTGGTGATGCGGACGACGATGTACCGGCCGATGCGATCGGTGCTCGCCCATCTATAAATCTAAAATCTAACGTGCAAATAGTAAGCGGTGATGGTACTTTGAATTCACCTTTCACTTTAGAACTCAAATGATAAAGGTCATGTCAAGACCTTTTTTCTTTTTCTTTACAACTTTACTGTCAAATTCTTTATTTGTCTAATTAAATCTCTTTTATTTTGTTTACATTTTAATTTTTTTTGTGTAACATATAATTAAGCAGTGGTATACTGTGGGGAAAAGTGGGGGATAAATATGTTCATGGGAGAATTTCATCATAATATTGATGAAAAAGGAAGAATTGCTATACCTTCTAAATATCGGGAATTATTAGGTTCAACCTTTGTTATTACTAGAGGTATAGAACATTGTATTTATGTTTATCCTACTGATACTTTTAACCATATTGTTACTAAACTAGAAAGTCTTCCATTTACTAAAAAAGATGCTAGAGCTTTCATGAGATTCTTTATGTCTGGTGCTACTGCCGTAGAACTTGATAAACAGGGAAGAATAAATATTCCTAGTCCGCTTACTAATTATGCTAATCTTTCTAAAAAGTGTGTTATTGCTGGTACTGGTGATAGATTAGAGATTTGGAATGAAGATGATTTTAATTTGTTTATGAGTTCTTGTAATGATGAGATGTCCGATATTGCAGAAGGTTTATTTGAGGAGAAAATATAATGCATGAATCAGTGTTACTTAATGAAGTGGTAGAATCTTTAAATTTAAAAGATAATAGTGTTGTTTTAGATATGACCTTAGGCTTTGCAGGACACAGTAGTCAAATCTTAAAAAGAATTAAAAATGGGTACTTATTCGCCTTTGACCAAGACGAGGAAGCATTAACTTATAGTAAAGAGAAGCTTAATGCAATTGGTAATAACTTTAAAATAATTGATTCTAATTTTGTCTATGCGAGAAAAAAACTAAATGAATTAGGTATTGAAAAAGTAGATGCTATTCTTTATGACCTTGGGGTTTCTAGTCCTCAGTTAGATGAAGATTATCGAGGTTTTAGTTATCGTTTTGATGCT
This sequence comes from uncultured bacterium, assembly GCA_949284575.1. Classification (GTDB taxonomy): domain Bacteria; phylum Bacillota_I; class Bacilli_A; order RF39; family UBA660; genus Onthousia. The sequence continues at coordinate 4,573 of CASDWO010000067.1, read as the reverse complement.
CCTTTAGATATGAGAATGGATCAAGATAATAAGAAGACTGCTAAAATAATAGTTAATACTTATAGTTATGAAGAGTTGAAAAGAATCTTTAAAGATTATGGAGAAAGTCGTTTTGCATCTTCTATTGCTAGAAATATTGTTAAATATAGAGAAAGTAAGGAAATAGAGACTACTTTAGAACTTGTTGATATTATAAAGAGTTCTGTTCCTTATAAAGAAAGAGTTAAGAAACATCCTGCTAAACAGATATTTCAAGCATTAAGAATAGAAGTCAATGATGAATTAGAAGTTTTAGAGAGTTCTTTAATAGATAGTTTAGATTTATTAAATATTGGTGGTAGACTTGCTGTTATTACTTTTCATTCTTTGGAAGATAGAATTGTAAAATATAAATTTAATGAGGTTACTAAGATTGATGAAATATCTAAAGGATTACCTAATATACCGATAGAAAAATTACCAAATTATAAACTTATTACCAAAAAAGGGATTAAAGCTAGTAAAAAAGAATTGGCTCATAATAATAGAGCTCATTCTGCAACACTTAGAGTTATAGAAAGAATAAAATAGGAGGGATACTAATGGCAACACGGAAAGTTAAAAAAAGAGTTAAAATGAGTAAGTTTGAACGCCTTATTTATACTTTTGCGGTTGTTTTGGCAGTTAGTGCTCCTTTGACGATTGTCTTTTCTAAAGCAACTCTTGCTAAGATAAATTTTGAGGTTGAGAAAACAAAAAAAGAAATATCAACACAAACAAAAACAAATGAGAGTCTATCTATGAAAATAAATGAACTTGCCTCATTAGATAAAATTGAAGAAGTTGCTAAAGAACAAGGATTGAGTTATAATAACGATAACATTAAAAATATTGATGAGTAAGGTGTGGTTTAATGAGAAAGAAGAAAAAAACAAGAAATACAATTAAATATAGCAAACTTGTTATTCTTCTTTCTCTTTTTTTGTTTGGGGTAATGTTATTAAGAGTTAGTCAACTTGCTTTAGCAGATGAAATAGATGGAACTAACTTACAAGCTTTAAAAGATAAAAGAACAACTAAAACAGATATTATTAAAGCGAAAAGAGGAAATATTTATAGTAGTGATAATGAAATACTTGCTCAAAATGTTTCTTCATATAAATTAATTGCTTATTTATCTCCTTCTAGAACTACTGATGAGGATAATCCCCAACATGTTGTAGATAAAGAAAAAACTGCAAGAGAACTTGCTCCTATTCTTGGTATTAGTGAAGAAGAGATATTAGGTTATTTAAATAAAGAAAATGTTTATCAAACAGAGTTTGGTAGTGCTGGTAAAGGTTTAACGGAGCTTACTAAAGATAAAATAGAAGCACTTAATTTACCAGGACTTGATTTTATAGAAAGTTATAAAAGATATTATCCTAAAGGGGATTTTGCTTCTTATATATTGGGGTATGCTAAAGAAGAGACTAATATTAATGAAGATAATGAAGAAGAGACAACTATTACTGGAGAGATGGGAATTGAAAAGTATTATGATGATGCCCTAAAAGGTGAAGATGGTTATACTACTTATCAAAAAGATTTAAGTGGTTATAAAATAGCAGGAACTAATGAAATAAGTAAAGAAGCAGTTGATGGAAAAGATATATATTTAACTATTAATAGTAGTATTCAGTTTTTTGTTGAACAAGAATTATCGAAAGCTGAAGAAGAATATAATTATGAGTGGTTTACGATTATGATTGCAGATGCTAAGACAGGAGCGATATTAGCTTCTAGTACTTCTCCTTCTTTTGATCCTAATGTTAGAAATATTACAAATTACTTAGATCTTAATGTTTCATCTCCTTATGAACCTGGTTCTACTATGAAGATATTTACTTATATGGCGACGATGGAACAGGGTGTTTATAATGGTAATGAGACTTATCATTCTGGTACTTATGTAACTAGTGATGGAACGGAAATAGGTGATTGGAATCGTGCTGGTTGGGGAGATATTTCTTTTGATCGAGGTTTTGCTTTATCTAGTAATGTTGGAGTTATTAATTTAATAGATAGATATTTATCAGCAGATATTTTACGTAGTTATTATAAAAGACTTGGCTTTGGGAAGAAAACAGGTATTGAGTTACCTAATGAAGCGACAGGAGAGTTAGATTTTAAATATGAAACAGAGATTTTTAATGCTGGGTTTGGACAAGGTATTACTACGACACCTATTCAAAATATTCAAGCTTTAACTTCTTTAACTAATAAAGGGGTTATGTTAAAACCATATTTAGTTGAAAAAATTGTTGATCCTGGTACTAATGAAGTTGTTTATGAAGGAGAAAGAGTAGAAATTGATACTGTAGCTAGTGAAACTACGGTTAATAAGATTAAAGATTTAATGTGGCAGACAGTTAATACTCCTGGAATGACAGGAGCAGGGTATCGACTTGATGGTTATAATTTAATTGGTAAAACAGGTACAGCCCAAATAGCTTCTGAAGATGGTAGTGGTTATTTAACAGGGGCTAGTGATATTATTTCTTCATTTGCAGGAATTTATCCACAAGATGATCCTAAAGTTATTATATATGCTTCTGTTAAAAGACCTGAAGGTGGTAATCAAAAAGTTATTTGGCAAGCGATTAAAAATATTGTTGTAAATATTAGTAAATATTATGGTACTGATCCTACAACTACTAATGAAGAAGAATTAGTTGAATATAAGCTTAATTCTTATACTAATAAAAGTTTAGATACTGCTAGAGGTGAACTTCAAAATATGGGAATGAATGTTACAGTAATTGGTAATGGGACAAAAGTTATTAATCAATATCCTTCAAAAGGAGAAAAAATTACTAAGGGTACTAATATTTTCTTAATAACTAATGATAGTAATATTACAGTTCCAAATGTTGTTGGTTTATCTAGTAAACAAGCAGAAGATTTATTAAGACTTTTAAATATGACAGTTAAATTAGAAGGTAATGGTTATGTTACAGCACAAAGTATTCCTCCTAATACTCCTATTACTAGTGGTATGGAAATTACTTTAGCTTTAGCTCCTAAATTTTAGGGGCTTTTTTCGTTATATTTATAATTGACTATTAAGGATTCTCTGTGTTAGAATTACTTATAGATAAGGTATCTATAATACCTATATATAAATAATAGGTATAAATAGACTTATTTGAGGTAATATAAGTAGTAAAGGACTGATCATATGAAAAAGAGTAAAGAAAAGGTAGTAATAGTAAGTTTAATAGTATTATTTCTAGTTTTAACAGTAGGAATAAGTTATGCTGCTTTTAGTTATAGTGGATTAGGTACAAAAGTAAATACAATAACAACTGGTGCAATTAGTATGACTTATGAAGAGACAGAAAATGTCATAAGTATAGATAAAGCTTTACCTACAACAGATAAGACTGGAAAAACATTAGAAGATTATTTTGAATTTACAGTAAGTGGTAATATAACAGGAGATACAAATATTAATTATGAGATATCAGCTAAAGAACAAGAAGGAAATACTTTTGATGGTAATAATGTTAAGTTATATTTAACTAGAGTAACAGATAATGGTGAAGAAGAAGTAATGTCACCTAAGATATATAATGAGGAAAGTAATGCTAATAACTTTACAGGAAGACCAGCAAATGAAATGAGTTTATATACATCAAGCATGAATGCAAGTGAATCAAATACCTATAGACTTAGAATGTATGTAACGGAAGAATATAATCCTCAAGGTGATGGAGGAAATTTAACTTTTAGTGTTAAAGTAAATGTTTATGGAAAAAATAGAGTAGCAGATGAAGTAAGTGATGTGTTATTAGCAAATATAGATGAATCTAATCAATATGATGATGGAGTAGATACCTTTATTACAGGAGAAGATCCAAACAATTATATATGGTATAGTGGAAAACTATGGAGAGCTGTGAGTGTTAATAATGAAGCAAAGACAACTAAGTTAGTTACACAATGGAATATAAGTGCAATTCCGTATAATCCAAGTAATCAAACTAATTTTGCAGGAAGTTATATGGAATCATGGTTAAATGATACAAGTGTTGATGGTTTTCTTGGTAATTTAAGAGAGCCTGATAAGTTTATAGTAATGGATGCAAAATGGGATGCGACACTTGATGCAACTAGTTTAGGAAGTATAGCAAGACCAAATGGTACATCTGTAGTAACTAATGCTGTAGGACTTTTAAATATATATGAGTATCAGTCTAGTTATCACGGAACAACCTATAGTAATGGTTATTTAAATAATGGACTTTATTGGTGGACCTTAACACCATATAATTCGTCAGGCGTGCATTTCGTTAGCGGCTATGGTGATGCGGGCAACGTTGTACCGACCAATGCGAACGGTGCTCGCCCATCTATAAATCTAAAATCTAGCGTTCGTATCGTAGATGGTGATGGAACAGAGAATAACCCGTATCGTTTAGAAGGAGATAATGATAAAAATCTATCAGGGACACTACTTTCAAGTAGGTACAGTGGAGAATATATAAGATTTGGAAGTGGAGAAAATAATCTATATAGAATAGTAAGCCATGAAAGTGAAGGATTAACTAAG
>CASDWO010000066.1 GCA_949284575.1 uncultured bacterium | reverse complement strand
TTTTTCTAATTCTTTTAAATCTTTACATAAATTAAATGCTTTTTGTACTCCATTTTCTTTTTGATAATTTAGATAATAGTTATAGATAAAACGACTACATCCAAAAGTTTTATGTATTAATATTCTTTGTTCTTCTGTTGGATATAACCTAAATTTATATGCTTTATATATTTTCATATGGCGAACCTCCTTTTGTAATTTAAGTTTACTATATAAAATATATGTTCGTCAATACATATTTTCGTTTTTTAGGTATAAATTTCCTATTATATAAAAAAGAAGAACCTATAATTGTTCTTCTAATAACTTAAGCTTAGCTTCTTCTTCTTTTAATTTTTCTCTATCAAGATCAACTATATTTTTAGGTGCTTTATTAACATAATTTTCATTACTAAGTAATTTCTTACGTCTTTCAATAGAGTCTTTTAACTTTTTAATATTCTCTTCTAACTCTTCTTTATTAACTTCATTTTTAAAGAAATAAGTAATATCAATTAGACTAGATTTATAGTTAATAGATTGATAATCCTCTAAAGCTTCTTTAACTATTAATTCATCAGTAATCTTTAACTGTGATTTATAAATATACTCTAAATCACTTTTAGTATTAAACATCACTAAATCACTCTTTTTAATATCATTAGTAGCTTTTAAATTTCTTATCTCTCTTAAATCAACTATAACTTTAGATATTTCTTCTGCTTCCTCATTAAATACAGTCTCACTATCATACTTAGGATAAGTACTAATCACAATAGATTCACTATCTTTAAATGGTAACATAGAATAAATTTCTTCTGTTACATAAGGCATAAATGGATGAAGTAATTTAAGAATTGTTGTTAAAACATCAAGTAATACCGCTTTAGTTGTGTCATTCATATTAGCTTTACTTAACTCAATATAATTATCACAAAAGTCTTCCCAAATAAACTTATATAACATATTACCAACATTATGAAAGTCATAACTATCCATATTTTTAGTAACATCCTTAATTAAGTTGTTTTTTAATGTAAGAATCCATTTATCGGCTTTACTTAAATTTTGATAATCATATCCTGATGTCTTCATATCTTCAAGATTCATTAAAACATAACGAGATGCATTCCATAATTTATTAATAAAATTCCAAGTAGATTTGATCTTTTCTTCATCATATCTTAAATCAGTACCAGGCGCACTATTAGTAGTTAAGAAAAATCTTAAACTATCTGCACCATACTCATCTATAACATCCATTGGATCTACTCCATTACCTAAAGACTTACTCATCTTACGCCCCTTTTTATCACGAATAAGACCGTGGATAAGACAGTCTTTAAACGGTCTTTTACCAGTAAACTCTAAGCCTTGGAAAGTCATACGATTAACCCAGAATGGAATAATATCATAACCAGTTACTAAGACATTATTAGGATAATATCTTTTAAATAAATCAGCATCATCTGGCCATCCTAGTGTTGAAAAAGGCCATAATGCAGATGAAAACCAAGTATCTAGTACATCTTCGTCTTGAACCCATCCATCACCCTCTGGAGCATCCATTCCAACATAAACTTCATCACCTTTATACCAAGCAGGTATTCTATGACCCCACCATAATTGTCTAGAAATACACCAGTCATAGGTAATTTCCATCCAGTGATTCATAGTTTTTTCATAACGTTCTGGAACAAAGTTTACTTTAGTATCTTTATTCTTTTGATTATCTAAAACTCTATCTGCAAGAGGTCTCATCTTAACAAACCATTGTTTAGATAATGTAGGTTCAACTACCGCATCACTTCTTTCACTATGTCCTACATTATGAGTCATCTCTTCAATACTAATTAATAAATCTTGTTTCTTTAAATCTTCTACTAATTTAAGACGACACTCTTCACGACTCATTCCCTCATAACCAGGAGCATTCTCATTCATAGTAGCATCTAAATTCATTACAACAACCCGAGGTAAGTTATGTCTTAGCCCTACTTCATAGTCGTTGGGGTCGTGTGCTGGAGTAATTTTTACGATACCTGAGCCAAAGTCAGGATCAGCATGAATATCCCCAACAATAGGTATTTCTTTATTAACAATAGGTAGAATTACTGTCTTACCAATTAAATGTTTATATCTATCGTCAGAGGGATTAACGGCAACTGCAGTATCACCAAATAAAGTCTCTGGACGAGTTGTTGCAACATCTAAATACTCATCTGTACCAGCAATATAATACTTTAAATGATAAAATGCTCCCTTATCTTCTTTGTAGATAACTTCTTCATTAGATAAAGCCGTCATTTGTACAGGATCCCAGTTAATAATTCTCTCTCCTCTATAAATTAAACCTTTCTCATAAAGTTTAACAAAGACATATCTAACCGCTTTACTAAGTCCTTCATCTAAAGTAAATCTTTCTTTAGTATAATCAAGACTAAGTCCTAGTTTAGCCCATTGTTCATGAATAGTAGTAGCATACTCATCTTTCCAACTCCAAGCATGTTCTAACCATTCATCACGAGATATACCACGAGGATTAATTCCCATTTCTCTTAATCTTTTATCAACTTTCGCTTGTGTTGCAATACCAGCATGATCCATTCCTGGAAGCCATAAAGCATCAAACCCACACATTCTTTTATATCTAATAATAATATCTTGTAAGGTTGTATCCCAAGCATGACCTAAATGTAGTTTTCCTGTAACATTAGGAGGAGGTATTACAATACAAAAAGGCACTTTACTCTTATCTTTATCCCCTTTAAAATATCCCTTATTTACCCATTCATTATATTTGTTTTTCTCAACTTCTTTATGATTATATTTCTTATCTAACATGATCTTTCTCCTCTTTTCTATTTCTTTTAACTATTTGTTTTTCTATTTCCTCAAGTCCATACACTTCATCAACATAAATAGTATCATCTATTTTTCTAAATATATAAGCCCCAATAATCTTATAAGAAGCATAATCTTCTTTATGACTTCTAAAATATTCTAACTGTCTATCAGTAACTTCACTTGGAAGATAAAATGCTAAAACACCTATATCATCTTCTGTTTTATAATTAAAATGTCCCAACTCTGCAATACTAAGAGCAGCTCTATGTGATTCATCATCTCTAAATTTTAAACCTAAATTATTATCATCTGCAAAATCTTGATAACCTTTAGTATGATATTCACCTTCTAAAATATCCTGTTCAAACTCATCTATTAACATTTGTTCTTCTGAAGGAATAATGACGACTTTTCCTCTTTTCATAGTACCTCCTTTAAGTCAAGGTATTACCATTATTTTCTTTATTAAGTTTATAACTATTATATCTTTTATCTATTTCTAGTAATTCCTTATCAAAATCTTCAATAGTATCTGTTTTTATCTTATTATCATCATCATAACTATAGTTATTAAAACCTAAATAATCATAATTTTTAAATTTACCTAAATTATCATCTAACCATTTCTTCTGTTTAAAAGTTATTAAAGAAGGTATATAAGAAACCATAATATTTATAAAATCATGACTAGTTTTAATAACAATATGTCCATCTAAAGCTAACATAATAGGAGCAATGTTATCATCTTTGCCTAATTCAAACTTATAACCCAAATTATAATTATTAGAAAAATCCTGAATATATTTTAAATGCTTATTCTTTCCTATTAATCTTTGAAAGAAAACAGGCACATCTAATTTATCTTCATTAGGAATAATATATAAACTATCTTTAATAATAACACCTCCTTAAAATAAAAAATAACTATAACTTAAGGGCGTTAAATGAATTTACGCTGTACCACCTTAATTTATAGTTATTAAACTATCTCATTACTTATAACGGCATCATCCCGTGGTAACTTACTACTATTTCAGAAACCCTGCTCTATTCACTACCTTCCATATATCATATTGTTAATTTCCACCAACCATTAACTCTCTATTAATACTTTATATGTACTCCTTGAATATCAATCGCATTTAAGTGTATTATACGCTATTATTTAATGTTTTACAACTACTTAGTTATCTCTTTTAAAGAAAAATAACTACTAACTTCACTTAATTCTCCATCAAATACCACTTTTCTATCTTTAATAACATTAGCAGAAGTTATTAAATCAGGTTTTAATAATTTTAAATCATTACTATCTTTAATTAGTAAAGATAATTCATTCCTTTGATAATCATTAATAGAATCACTTACATAACAACTAATAATATCATTAGTAATAAACCCTATAACTAAATTATAATCATTAACTAGATCAATATAAGAAGTACTATTTATTTGATAAAATCTTTTTAAAATATCTAAAATCTCATCTTTATGAAAACTTTTCGTAACACTTTTTTTAACTATTAAATCAGGCATTATTATAACAACACCAGCATTTCTATTATTTAAAAGATATTTACTATAATCTTCTAAAATTAAACTAGCAAAATTAAAATCACGGTATTTAAAAAACATTTCTCTTAAATCATTATCTAATAATAAGTTCTTCTCTTTATAAAAACATTCACATATTTTAAAAGGACTTCTTTCTTCTTTAGAATAATTATAAGTATAATCATAAAAATCATAATCGTTATCTAAATAATTAGTAATAGTCAAACTAGTTGAATCATAATTATTTAAAATATCTTGTAAAGCTTTTAAATCAAGCATACTAACTTTAGGAGGAATATAAATATCTACATTATAATCATCTAATATCGTAACTTCCCCCATACTACTAACTGCTTTATGATAAGCTCTAACAATTGTAGTATTATCATCTAAGTTTCTCTTATAAATATCAATTATTTCTTTATTACCATTATCTAATTCTTCATCACTATATAGTTTTAAAGCTTTACTTAACCCTTTATAGCTTTGCTTTTTAATATTATCTTCACTTACAAAAGCCTTTTTCTTTAAAAGTTGTCCTTCTTTTATAAAATATATATTACCTAAATATCTTGCATTCATATTTACCCACCTTATATATAATAATATAATTAAATACATTTAGCAATCACATTATTTTTTTAAAAATCCTTGTTTCTCACTCAAGTAATTACTATATTCATTTACTATATTAATACCACATTTCACTTGTAATAACGTAATATCAATATTATCTAAATTACCATATTTCTCTTCTATTAAAGAAAACATCTTATCTTTTACCAAATTTCTCTTATCTAAATCTATATCCCAATTATTTACTTCTTCTACTCTAATAAGAGAATAAGCAAGTTGTATAATTTTTATCTCACTTTTAAATATCTCATATCTAGAACTATTCTTCATATCAGAATCTAATCTATCTAATACTTTAAATATATCAGTTATATGATTATTTTCTCTATAATTTGTAGAAGATACACCTCTACTTATATCTCTTCTATAAAAATAATTAATACTTGGAACATTTACAACTTTATCTGCTTCCATATATTTAGTATAACTAAAAGGAATATCTTCAAATAAAGAGTTTTCTATAAAATAAAAGTCTTTTAAAGTATCTTTTCTAAATAATTTATTCCAAACAGCAGGGCTTTCAAAAATAACTGCATTTTTTGAAGTCATAGGATTAATTATCTTTTCTTTACCTCTTGCTAAAAATTCTAAATCCCTCTTGGCATAACTATCATCTTTTACAAACATTACATCTGTTGTTATAATTTCAGGATAACTATTATTAACAGCAGCTTTATACATATCTAAATACATTGTATTTCTAATATAATCATCACTATCAACAAAACCAATATATTCTCCACTTGCAAGACTTAACCCTCTATTTCTAGTTGCCCCTTGCCCTATATTCTTTTCATTATGATATACCTTTATATTAGGATACTTTCTAGCATAATCAAGTAAAATATTTAAACTATTATCAGTAGAGTTATCATCTATTAAAATTATTTCTATATCATCAAGAGTCTGTTTTACTAAACTATCAAGACAAGTAGAAACATATTCTTCTTCATTATAAACAGGAACTATTACACTTACTTTAGGCAAAGTATCCCTCCTTTACATTTATTTATATATAATACATCTAAAATTAAATTATATAAAGCGTTTTATTAAAAACTATGCTATGATTATACTAGGTGAAGGTTATGATACGGTTTATTAATGTTAGTAAAGAATATAAAAGTAAAAAAGGAAAGATTACTAATGCCTTAACTGATATTAATATCAATTTAAATGATAAAGGCTTAATTTTTATTATCGGTAAAAGTGGTAGTGGTAAGAGTACTCTATTAAATATTTTAGGAGGCCTTGATAGTAAAACAAGTGGTAAAATTTATATTGATAATAAAGATATTGATAGTTTTAAGGAAAAAGACTTTGATAGTTATAGAAATACTTACATAGGTTTTATCTTTCAAGACTTTAACTTATTAGAAGAATATAATGTTTTTGATAATGTCATGTTAGCAGCCAAACTCTTAAGAAAGAAAGTAAATAAAGAAGAAATACTAAATCTTTTAGAACGTCTTGATCTTAAAGGCTTAGAATATAGAAATATTAATGAATTATCTGGAGGTCAAAAACAAAGAGTTGGTATTGCAAGAGCTTTAATTAAAAATCCTAAAATAATACTTGCAGATGAACCTACAGGTAACTTAGATAGTCATTCTAGTTTAGAGATATTTAAATTATTAAAAGAAATTAGTAAAGAAAAATTAGTAATTGTAGTTTCCCATGACTTAGAAAATGCTAATACTTTTGCAGATAAAATATTAGAACTACAAGATGGTAAAGCAATTAAAAATGATTTAACTAAAGATACTAAAGATAATAACACTTTCTCTTTAACTAAATCAAAACTCCCCTTTAAAGAATGTTTACACTTTGCTTTTACCTCTTTAAAAAGCAATAAAATTAAACTATTCTTTACCATTATCTTAACCATGATTTCTCTAGTCTTTATGGGAATATCTGTTAACTCTTTTCTTTATAATAAAGGGACATTTATGGCAGGAGTTATGAAGGATAATGATGAATATATTTTTGATATATATAAAAATGATACTGATTATTATGGTGGTGGAGATTATATCGCTCCTTTAAGTAATGAAGATCAAGAGAAAATAAAAAAAGATCTAAAAACTACTTTAAATCCTATTTATACTCTTTATGATCATAGTAGAGATTTATCAATCCAATATGGAACTGTTATAGATGTAGGAGAAGATAAAGATTTTAAAATGCGCCCTTTATGGTTTAAAGTTATTGATGTAAATGATGATAAGATAATTCCTAATTTAGTAGGTAAAGCCCCTAGTAAAAGTAATGAAATTGTAATCCATAAATATGTCGCTGAATATATTTTAAAATATGGAGTTAAAACAAGTGATGGCAGTATATATAAACCTAATTCTCTTGATGAATTAATCATTTCTAATAGAGAAATTATGTTAGGAGATAATCCTGTTAAAATAACAGGCTATGTAAACTTAGATAATGAAGATGTTATCAATCATTATTCATATATTTATACAAAAGGATTTGTTGATAATGTAATTTTAAATACTGATCAAGAAGAGATTTTAACTAATTATACTCATCTTTACTATAATCCTAGTCTTGATAGTGTTAAAGAAAGTATGAATGTAAAACTTTATAATAACGAAGAATTATTATATCAAAATAAAAATACTTTAAGTGATAATGATATTATAATTTCTTTTAACTTTTTAAAAGAAATTAATGAAGACTACAGTAAAAGTTTAGATAATTATTTATTAAATAATAGCAATAGAGATTATAATACTGTTTTAAAAGAATTTACTACAAATTACTTAGAAACTACTAATTATTTAGACGATTTACCTATGTATTTATCTATTAATATAAATAGAGATACTTATGAAGAAGATGTTAATATTATTGGTGTTAGTTTTGATGATAATAATTATATAAGCTCTAATTATTTTAATAAAATTTCAAGTAATAACAATAATAAATTTATAACTGGTTATAGAATATATGAAAATAATTATAAAAAGCTATCTAATATTATAAATAATTATAAAACAGAAACTGGTCCTCATGGAACATATTATTATTTAACATTACCACATGATATTGATCTAAATATAATTGATTCTTTTTATAATTTTCTAGCTAAATATATTAATATTATAACTTTAGTCTTTGTTTTATTTACAGTACTACTCTTCTCTAATTTTATTTACATATCTATTACTTATTCTAAAAAACAAATAGGTATTCTAAGAGCTTTAGGAACAAATAAAAATGATATTATTAAGATATTCTTATATGAAAGTATTATCGTTGGAATTATTTCTTATATAATTTCTATTATTCTTTGGTTTATTACAATTAATTTATTAAATAACTCTTTATTTGGAGATAAAACTTATATCTTAAATGGTATCGTAACAAACCCTTTAGTACCTGTTTTAATGTTTATATACACTATTTTAATATCTATAATAATTACAATAATCTCTTTAAGCAAAATTACTAAAATTAAACCAATTGATGCTATCCTTAATAAGTAAAAGAACTCTAAAAAAAACTAGAGTTCTTTTCATATATATATAATGATATAGACAAAAACAAAAAAATATGTTATAATATGAGCACTTTGAAAGGAAGGAATAAACAATGGAAAATACTAGTGAAGATATATTAATAAAGCAAAATCTTGTTGCTATCAATAAAAGTTTAATTCAAAATAACCAATATTTTAAAGATTGGGATGCATATCAACAATATTTTAAAGTTGCTCTAGATAAAGGTTTACTAAGAACAAAAGATGCCTTTAGTTTTGCCTGGAGCTTATACACAAATACTACAATGTGTCTTACAAAAAAAGAAGATGAGGAATTAGAAAAGAAAAAAGAAGGTTTAAGACATTTTATTAAAAAGATAGCTGATCCTGATTATATTAAAGAAGAAGGTATCACTAAAGAAAACTTAGGAACTTTATATGAAGAAGAACTAAGTAAAGCAACTTCACCTAAAGTATTAGAAAATAATACTAGTTATACTAAACATTCTTCTAATAGATAAAACTTATAACAAAAGAACTCTAAACAAAATCTAGAGTTCTTTTTATTTATACAAGCTCTTTTACATAATTTTTTATCTCTCTTGTCTGTAAAACATTACCAGTAGAGATTACTTTATCTTCTATCATAAGAGCAGGAATGACATTTATGTTATACTTCTTCTTATAAGTAGAATCTATTTTCTCAATATTGAATTCCATATCAAGTTCACGTTCTACTTTAGATAAGTTTTTTAATAGTTTCATACCATTGCTGCAATCAGCGCCTATTACTTTTATATTTACGATATAATCTCCTCCTTTCATATTCTAAGTATAAAGGAAGATTATGGGAAAAATATGGTTTAATTATGAAAGATTTATAATATTTTTATATTTTTCACCTATCTTTGTATTCTGTTTAAATATCACTGAATAAATAAGATAATCCTTCCAAACAATTAACTCTTCTTTAGTTTTTTCATCAAGTAACGAAAAATCCTTTAAAAAGTTCTTAAGGCCTTCTAACTTCCAATTAACCACTTCTCCTTTAGAAGTTCTAATATTATTATTTTTCTTTAACTTTATCGTTAAAATAATTAAAGAGATAAATTTTGTTAAAGGATAATAAGTTAAAACAATAAAAAGTAAAGCCACAATACCAAAAATACCAAAGATCAAATATGTATTATTAAAAGTATTAATGATTTCTATATTACTAAATAATACTGTAACGGCTATCATAAATGTTATATAAATGATTAAAGAAATAATAAATTCCTTTATTAAATGTCTTTTCACATTTTTATCATCTTCTAATAAATTTAAAGATCGTGCTTCTTTCACAATCGTATTAAAATATGTAAAACTATTTATATTTAATTTATTATCTTTTATATTATTTAAAACATATTCTAAAGTAACAGGTAAACTTTCTTTTGTTTCTCTTGTTATAATATTAATCCCCATATTAGCAGTAGTAATCAATTTTCTTTGTTCTAAAGCTAAAAGATCTCCTAATAATGATGTTTTAAAGTCTATATTAAAGTCATCAATATATGCTAATACTGAAGGAGAATATTCTTTTAAGATATCCCGATAATATATTTTATCTTTAGAAAAATCAACTGCTGAAAGTTTTAATTTTCTATATTTTTTTTGACTAATATAAATAGCAATTAAAATAATCCATAACAAGATTGGTTCAATTATCGTTAAAAATAGAGACAAAATAGAAGATATTATAAGGGAATTAATTAAATATCTATTTTTTACTTTTAAAATAGTCTCTTCTTGAATATTATTTATATCATCGATCCCTAATTCTTCTAGTTCTTTTGAAGATAAAGTCTCAAGCTCTTCTTTTATTTCTATTTCGCTAGTTGCACTTTTATAGTCATTATAAATATTTGTACTAATAGTTAAAAAATTAAATAGAAAAAATCCTAAAAATATTATTATAATAATTATTTTAATTTTCTTATTTGTCATAATCATATACCTCATCAACTAATAATTTTTGATATTCCTTATGATTATTAAGCCATTTAATAGCATAAGAACAACTACATTTTACTTTTATATTGTTTTTAGCAAAATAATTAAAAGCATGAGTTAATAAAGTATTAGCGATTCCTTTTCCTCTTAAACTTATATCAACAAAAGTATGATTAACATCTACAACCTTAGGAGAAATATAAGGATAAGTTACTTCTCCTAAAATATTACCATTACTATCAATATAAATAGTCCTATTCTCTTCTACTTTAAACATCTAATCACCTTTTTATTGAAATAAAAAGTCCAAAGAAACGTTTGGATCTACGATAAAACCTATACTTATGTACAGGTGGGTGTATATAGTCAGTTCTTAGGATCCCTAACCAGTGGAAAGGTCTTCAACACAAACATGACAATCATCAATACTCCCTTATCGTCTCTTTAGTCGGTTTTATACTGAGCTATCCGCATCGTTTTCTTTAGACAATTATAGTATATCATATTTAGTTAATTTTATTCAACTGTTTCTAGATCTTTTATAAAATTTTCAATTAAATGTGATACTGTAGCACATCCCATAAAAGCCACTACACCATCTTTATCTTTCAAAATCTTACTAACCGTATCATCATCAACAAGTTCACTACCAGGAATAAGTTCAATTATATCTTCTGATTTAATTGGTGGAAAGTCTTTTGGATTTTCTCTATCACATTTAATTGGTGTTAAATATACTTTATCAGCTTTACTTAAAGCCTCTGCAAATTCATTTTTAAAATAAGATGTTCTAGAATAAGTATTAGGACGAAAAACAACAGTTAATTTTTTTGAAGGATATTTTTGTCTAATCGCTTCAAGTGTAACTTTAATTTCTGTTGGATGATGAGCATAATCATCTACAATAATTGTATTGCCTACCTTTTTCTCAGCAAAACGACGATTAGCATTTTTAAAACTAGGTAATAACTCTTTAATCTTATCTTTACTAACACCTGCATCTAAAGCTGCGATAATAGCTGAGGTTGTATTCATAACCATATGATGTCCATATAAAGGAACGCTAAAATTATCTATTAATTCATCTTTTTTATATAAAGCAAAACTTGATCCAGTAGTTTCTAATTTTATATCTTTAATAATATAGTCATTAGATTCTGATACACCATAAAAGACTACTTCATTATTAAAATTAATCTTTCTAATATTTAAATCATCACCATTAGCAATAACTTTTTCAGCTTTATTTGCAAACTCTTCAAAAGTTCTAATAGTATCTTCTAGATCTTTATAAATTTCAGTATGTTCAAGTTCAATACAAGTAATAATTGCTTTCTTAGGATGATAAGCAAGAAAATGCCGATTAAATTCATCAGATTCTATTACTAATAATCTATTTTTCATATCAATATGGCCTGTTCCATCACCGATAAAATAATTACAACCAAGCGTATTTTCAAATAGATGTTTTAATAAAGATGTAGTTGTTGTCTTTCCATGTGTTCCACTTACTGAAATAGTATCAAACTCTTTAGTAATACTACCTACTACTTCATTATAAGGTTTAAATGTAAGACCCAACTCTTTTACTCTTTTTATTTCAGGATGATCATCACTAAAAGCACGAGATGCCGTTACAATAGTGTCTTTATCTATTTTATGATTACCATCATAAAAGATTTTAATACTACGTTCTTCTAATCCCTTTTGAGTAAATTTATAATCCCTAGCATCATCATAACCTGATACCTCATTACCCATATCATATAACATTTGAGCAAGAGTACTCATACCTGTTCCTTTTATTCCTATACAATAATATTTCATAAGAATCCCTCTTTCTTTATTCATTATACCTTATGTTATATGGATTTTCAAATATACTTGAATTTATTATATCTTTATGATACTATGAATATGTAAAGAGAATTTACATATAATAAAAATGAGGAATACCTAGTTTCTGTAATGGGTATTTACCTCATAAATAGGTTAGACACCCTAATACATAGTTGTAATAGGGTGTTCTTATTTGTATATGATTAAAAGGATGATAATAATTACAAGCATAACTATTAAAAAATCTTTTTTACTCATAAACATCTCCCCTTTCTCCCCCTGAATTAAAGTGAAAGAAAGAGGCAAAACACCCATACTAGATATTCCTGAAAGCTATAATAACATATATAATATAGCAATTCAATCGAACATGATACAAAATAATTATTTTTATTAAAACTAAATTACCATCAATATTTAATATTTCTTATTGAAATCATTATATATTTATGATACTATGAATCAGTAAAGAGAATTTACATATAATAAAAAATGAGTAATGCCTAGTTTGCGATTTGGGTGTTACCTCATATAGTATTTGGTAACACCCTAGTTACAATGTTGTAATAGGGTGCCTTTTTATCTATGAATAATTAAAAGAATTATAATAAGTAATAATATTACTATTAAAAAATCTTTTTTACTCATAAACATTTCCCCTTTCTCCCCCTGAATTAAAGTTGAAGAAAGAGGCAAAAACACTGTTTTACTAGGTATTCCTAAGCGATATAATAGCATACCTAATATTATAAAACAATCGAACATGATACAGAAATTTTATTCTACAAAAAGAAATGAGGTAACTATGATAAACGTATATAAAGAATGTAATTTATGTCCTAGAAATTGTTTAATAGATAGAACTAAAACTTTTGGATATTGTAAAGCGACTGATAAAGTTAAAGTGGCAAGAAGTGCCCTACACTATTTCGAAGAACCTTCTATATCAGGAGAAAATGGTAGCGGAACTATCTTTTTTAGTCATTGCAATTTAAAATGTTGTTACTGTCAAAATAAAGAGATATCTACTGATGGCTTTGGAAAAGAAGTATCTATAGAAAGACTTGCTAATATGATGTTAGAATTAGAAGAAAAACATGCTAACAATATTAATTTAGTTACCCCAACTCACTATGTTCCTAGTATTATAGAAGCGATTAAGCTAGCTAAAAGTAAAGGATTATCTATTCCTATCGTTTATAATACTAGTGGTTATGAAAATATAGAAACACTAAAACTATTAGATGGTTATATAGATATATATTTAACAGACTTTAAGTACTTTGATAACAAGTTAGGTAAAGATTTATCAAAATGTCCTAATTATTTTGAAATTACAAGTAAAGCCCTTGATGAAATGTATAGACAAACAGGTAAAAATAAATTTAATAAAGATGGCTTAATGACTAAAGGCATTATTGTAAGATGTTTAGTCTTACCTACTAAAAATGAAGATACTAAAAAAATAATAAACTACTTATATAAAAAATACCAAGATAATATCTATCTTAGTATTATGAATCAGTACACTCCTGTTAATTATATTAAAAACTATCCATACTTAAATAAAACTGTTAGTGAAGATGAATATAATGAAGTAATAGACTATGCACTTGATTTAGGAATTAAAAATGCTTATATGCAAGAAGGTGGTACTTGCAGTGAATCATTTATACCTAGCTTTGATCTCACAGGACTTAGCAAGGACTAGTTGCTTTTGCCTTTGTGTTTCTAGTTTTATATAGGCCTCATGATATAGAGGTCTATTTTCATAATAAAATTCATCTAAAAGATCTTTACTATCATCTAATTGTTTTAAAGTTCCTAAATATTTTAAAGCATTTATTTGATTATCTTGACGTCTTAAAGAAGGCATAATAATACCTTTATTATTCTCTTTAACAAAGAAACTAAGATAACGTTCTTTAGATAAATTATATTCTATAATACCATTATCTACTAAAGTAGGAAATGGATCATCTAAACTAGTAGGATCAAAAATAATAGATCTATTATTATCTTTAATATAATTAATAACATGACTTCCTAATAATTTAGGAAATAATTTAACATAAAGTAATAAGATTTTTTCTGATACTTTATATTTATCTACACAATCTAATATTAAGTTATAACAATTGCAATCTAAAGCATTTAATAAATCCGTCATAAAGACATTAATATTACGACAAACTCCTGTCCCTGTTGTTAAAATAATTCCAAGAAGATTATAATCTAAAAGAATCTCATCAGCATAAAAGTTATTTTCTTTAAATGTTTTAGGTAAAGACAAATAGCCATTTTTATATAAATATACATAAGATGCACAATATTCTTCAATACTTGTAAAGTCTAGATCTTCTTTTAATAACTTTTTTATATTTTGTAATAATTCTTTATATAAAGTTAACAATTCTTTTGTTTCTTTTTTACTTAATTGATAATTTTTCATGTTCTTTCTTCATTCTTTCTATTTTTGAATAAATACAACCACAATAATCTTGGCGATATAAATTATAAATATGAGATAATTCTATACTTCTTTTATAACCATTTTTCTTTTTAAAGTCAGCATATAAATAATTAATATTATATTTTAAAGATAACTCTTTCCCTATTTCATTTAACCATTTACTATTTTTATAAGGACTAATAGATAGTGTTGTTGTAAAGTAATCAAAACCACATTCTTTAGCTAGTCTAGCAGTCTCTTCTAATCTTAACTTATAACACTTATAACACCTAATATCCCCTTCTTTTAAATCTTCTAAACCAAAAGATATATCTAAAAATTTCTCTTTATCATAATTACAATCTAATAATTTTATATCATAACCCACTAATTTAATAAATTTTTCTAATTCTTCACGTCTTTTAAGATATTCTTTATAATCAGTAATATTAGGATTATAAAAAAGAATTGTAATATCAAAATATTTAGCTATCTTCTCTAAAACTGAAGATGAACAAGGAGCACAACAAGCATGCAAAAGTAAAGTTGGTTTATTATTTAAATCAATACTATTTAAGATTTTTTCACATTCTAAATTATAATTCATATTAATCACCTCCTTATATTAATGTAAGTCTTTTTTCTTTAAAATAGATTTTATTATAACTTCTATTGATTTTATGATAATATCTTTGACTTTGAAAATAAAAATCTATAAATAAATCTCTATTATCTTTTGATAAACACTTCCCTAAAGCATCATATGCAAAAGAATATAATTCAATATAATCTTGCATTTCTAAAGGAACAAATTTACTATAATCTCTAAACTCAGTATTAAAAACATCATAGTTATAACTAAACAAAGGTAATTTATAATCTTTATTATGAAAAGAATAAGCAAACTGTTTATCAGCATATAATATCATAAAAGGGAAACTTGTAATATCAACAAAATAATTTATAGATTTTTTACTATCATTAATATGATTAAAGCAATGATTAGCATTAATATAATTTTTTTTATAATTCGAAAGAAACAGTCTAATTTCATTTATATTATCATCTTTTGTATTATTAAAATAAGTAGATGTAATACTATTTTCAATATTAAATCTATCAAGATAAAAACTTAAAAGTTTAGCACTATGACGACAACATCCCTCTCCACTAAAGATTTTTAAAGCTAGATCTAGACGGAATTTTTTACTAAAAGGCTGAATATCTATTATACCCATTTGATAATGATAAGTTCCACTTTCCGATAGAAAACCATTATGTAAAAGATAACCACATAACATAGCTAACTCTATTCCTTCTTTAAATTCTAAAGTATTAGCAAGAGAAACCATATTATCTAAAACAATATTAAAATTATCTATCATAAGTTTATGATCAAGATCATTAGGAAAAACTTTAAAATAATCAGTTGTTTCTTTAATAAGATTACACAATGTTTTTATTTCTTCCCATTCGTTTTCCTTTCTCTTAAAATAATTATTTTCATTAACTTTTAACATATTCATAAAATCATCTATTTGCATATTTTATATTTAATCAATCTTATATGATTGATCCTTTCTATTTATCTTTTTTAATTAATTTCTTTATTTCATCAGTAATATCCTTATTATCTTGATGCAACTGCTGAGGTGTTATTTCTAATATTCTATTATATTTCTCTATTAATTTACCATCATAATAATGAATATTAACAATATCACTTGACCTATTAATATCTAAATCAAGATATTCTATTTGGTGATAAGATAATCTTGCTGCCGCTTTCATTTCTTCACTTTGATAATCTATAATTATTTTGCCACCATAATCCTCATTAATTTCTTTAGCTAATTTTAAAAAACTACTAAAATTCTTTTCACTTTCTAAAGACATACAATAATCTAACATAATATTTGTAATTTCTTCATTTGCCATTGTATATGCTTTTAAAGAATATTTTTCATTTTTCTTATATATAGCATTTGGATTATCAAAATATTCTACTAAAGTAAAATCATCAAAAATCTTAAAACCTTTTTGTTGCAATTTGAACTCTTTAAAAAAATTAAAGATATAAAATTTATTATCAAACATCTCTTTTAAATAATATTCTTCTTCTAATTTATCATTATTAAAATAAATATAAGTAATAAGATTAAAAATGTAAATAACGCTATTCTTATCTTTTACATACACATCCTCACTATCTTTAACCTGAAAAATTTCTACTTTATTATTAAAATTTCCTAAAATATTTAATGCTTGACCTAATTTAACAGCTTTCACTGATTTATTAAATTCAAATAAATTCATTAATAATTTAACTTTTTTATCTTTAGTAAAAAACTTCATAGTTAATATCTCCTCTTGTTTTCTTAATACTTATTTTATAATATCTAATGGTAAAATGCGATACTTTATGGTAGAATATGACAAAAAAGGCGGTGAATAACCTTGAAAGTCATTTTTTTAGATGTTGATGGGGTTCTAAATAATTTAAATTTCTTATACGAACAGTTTAGAAGAAGTAATATTCCTAATATAAAAGGACTTGATAATAATAATTTAAAAGCCTTACAAAAACTAGTAGAATTAACTGATGCAAAACTAATTTTATCATCTACCTGGCGAAGTTATTTTGATGATAATTTAAAACCTCTTAATTATGCTCATAATCCTGGCAAAGATCTAATCAAAAAATTAAATGAATATAATCTTAAATTAACAGGAAAAACATCTGAAACTTTAGAATATAAAGGTTTCCCACGAAGTTATGTCATAAAGAAATGGTTAGATGAACATCCTGAAGTTGATAGTTTTGTTATAATTGATGATAATGCTATTATGGGAGAATTTACTTATACTAATTTAGTTGAAGTTGATAAAACTGTAGGATTAACCATGAACGATGTAATAAAAGCAGTTACTATTTTAAAAAGGCAAGAAAAAAGAAAAGTATTAGAATATTAATTACCATTATCGCATATCTATTACTGGTGATACTATGACTAGTTTTAGCTATGCTTTTATTTTATCAACATTAGCAGGTCTATCTACTTTATTTGGTTTTCTTCCTCTACTTTTTAGTTTAAAAAATGAAAAAAAGATTATTTTAACTTCTTTAGCCTTTGCTAGTGGTGTTATGATCTGTGTCTCTTTAACTGATTTAATACCTGAAAGTTTTAAATTATTAAGTAAAATCTTTAAAGGATTTCCTGCTCTTTTATTTCTATTAATTTTTATTTGTTTAGGTATAATTATTTCTCTTTCAATTGATAAGTTTCTTCCTAAAAGCGATAATAAAAGTATTACTAATAAGAAATTATATCAATTAGGTCTAGTATCTATGCTTGCTATTATTATGCATAACATTCCTGAAGGAATCGCCACCTTCTTATCTAGTTCAACTAATAAAAGTTTAGGTTTATCCCTAGCTTTAGCAATTAGTTTTCATAATATTCCTGAAGGAATAAGTATAGCAATTCCTATTTACTTTAGTACAAAATCTAAAGTTAAAGCTTTTCTTTATACGTTAATATCAGGCTTATCAGAACCCTTAGGAGCCTTACTTGCCTATTTATTTCTAGCTAATATTATTAATGATTTTATTATGAGTATAATTTTATCACTAATAGCAGGAATTATGCTTCACATTAGTATTTATGAATTATTAAGTGAATCTTTAAGCTATAAAAAAAGAAATATGACCTTTCTTTTCTTAAGTATTGGTTTTATTTTCATGATAATATCCCATCTTATCTTAGGCTAAGCTATGATTAAGCTATGGTTAATATAATTAAGCTATGGTTAAGCTAATTTCTTACTAGTCTTTTCATCTTATTTACAGTCACTTGTCTTCTTAAAGGAAGTTTACTAGAATCAATTTCTTGAATCACTTTATATGACTCAGTTAATTCACCATCTTTATATGTTAAATTAATAATTTCTTTTAAATTATTAATACTAAGCTCATAATCTGTTACAGTATCTTCTAATAAATGGGCTTTAAAAGTAGTATCTTCATTATAAAATTCTATTAACCCCTTACCATTAGGTTCAATATTAAGACTTCTACATACATCTATAAAGTTATCTAAATTATAATCCTTAAGAAGAGCATATTCTTTTAAAGGCTCTAAAAGAAATTTTGAGTAATTAATAGTAAAACTATAATGATCTTGATCTTTTTCTAAAGTATATCTTCTCATATAACCATTATCTTTATGGGCTGTTATAATAGCTCCATCATCTAAATAGTAACCTTTACCTATTTTTTCTACATTTGAATAAAAATAATTATAAAGATTAAAACCATTACCTATTCGTTGTTCTAATATATAATTATCCATAGGTCTTTCCATTAATCCTTCATTATAATCTAAAGTAAAAGTATAAACATTTCCTTTTTTATCAAGAACATAAACAAGATCTTTATTAGAAGCATTTACAAATCTTATTTCAACATTATCACTAAAATTTCCTAATGACGATAAAGCATTTTTTATCTTATCTTCTTTTTGATGTCTAAAAAGATAGGAAAGCAAAGCATCTTTTATATAACGATTATTACTTACTAACTTCATTTAATATCACCTCTTGGCCAATATTATAGTGAAGTTTATCTATTTTTGCAATTGTTATTTGCTTAAGCAGCTATTTTATAGTAAAATATCTTTAGGTGTTATTATGAAAAGATTTTTAATTAGTTTAATTAAATTTTATCAAAAGATGCCTTTAGCAAGTCATGGGGCTTGTCATTTTTATCCAACTTGTTCTAATTATACAATTGAAGCGATTGAAGAATATGGTTCTATTAAAGGATGCTTTCTAGGTTTTATTAGAATATTAAAATGTCATCCTGGAGCAAGATTTGGATATGATCCAGTTATTAGAAAAGAGGAAAAAAAGAATGAAAAGAAGTTTTAAAAAAATATGGAAAATTGCTTTACTTAGTTTTGTAATTATTTTAAATGCTACTGGATGTAGACGAGATACAATGGAAGATATTGAAATAGTTACTACTAATTATCCTAATGAATATATTATAGAAAGACTTTATGGTGACCATGCTAAAATTACTAATATCTATCCTGATGGAGTTGATATTAATAAGTATGAGTTTACAACTAAACAAAAACGAACTTTTGCTAGCAAAGATTTATTTATTTATACCGGTTTAGTTAATAAAGAGCAAGATTTAACTGTTGAGTTATTAGATTATAACCGTAATTTAAAAATAATTGATAGCTCCTATGTATTAGAAAATAAATATAATTCGGATGAATTATGGATAGATCCTTCTTTTATGTTAATGATGAGTCAAAATGTTAGAATTGGTTTAAAAGAATATATTGAAAATAATTATTTAAAAGAAGAAATTGATGCTAATTATGAAGATTTAAAGGTTGATATTTCCGAATTAGATGCTGATATTAGATTAACTGTTGAAAATGCTCCATATAAAACAATTGTTACAACAGATTCTAATTATAAATTTCTAGAAAAATATGGTGTTACTGTTTATTTACTTGATGATAATACAAGTGATAAAGACTTAGCTACTATAGATGATTTAATAAGTAATGGTGCTATTACTAAGATATTTAGTTATGAAGAAAATAAAGTAACTAATAATTTACAAAATATTATTAATAAATATCCTAATACCGTTGAAATATTAAATTTTAATCATATAACAATTTTAAATGATGAACAACGTCAAACAAAAACTGACTATATAACTCTAATGAATAAAAACTTAGATCTTCTTAAAGAAGAACTATATCATAGTAATAATTAATATAATAAAATATCATTTTCTTAAGATAATACTTCTATTCTAATAAAGACAAGTGTTTTATTAAATACTTGTCTTTATTACTATAATAAGATACTATTTTTAATAACAAAAGACAATAAAGAAAAATCTCTATTGTCTTTAAAATAATCTTAAAATATCATTAAATGTTACATAGATCATTAGAAGCATCAAAAGGAATAAACCAGCAGCATGAAATTTTGCTTCTATATCAGGATTTACTGGACTTCCCTTTATCTTTTCAATTATGATGAAAAGAATATGTCCTCCATCAAAAGCAGGTAATGGTAATAAATTAATAAATCCTACATTAATAGAAAGAAAAGAAAATAAATAAAGAATACTAGCAAGGCCTCCACTAGCTTGAGCACCAACTACTTCATAAATACCAACAGGACCACTTAATTGACTTACTTTAACAGTTCCTGTAAATAAACTAGCTAAAGTAACTCCCATTTGCTTAAATAAAGAACCTGTCTTTTTAATAGTATAATCAATAGCAGCTCCTAAGCCATGAGTTTTTTCCCCTACCATAGCAATTCCATAAACATATCTTTCTTCTCCATCTTCTTTAATTTTTTCAGGAGTTATTTTATAAGTTTTTATATCTCCATTTTTATGTTCAACTTTAAAACTATTCGCCTTCGTAGGATCAGAAATACTAATATATAAAGATATATCATCTATCGTAGAAATATTATGACCATTAATCTCTAATATTTCATCACCTTTTCTAAGACCAGCTTCATAAGCAACGCTATCTTTAGTAACATTAGACAAAATAGGCTCTGTACTAGTAGAACCAAAAACTATAGCAATAAAGAAAAGTACTAAAATAGCAGATATAAAATTAAAGCCTGCTCCAAAAAACATTACCAAGAATTTTTGCCAAGGCTTCTTACCAGGTAATGTCCTATCTTTAGGTAAAGATTCATCTTCCCCTTCTTCACCTGCTAATTGACAAAAACCACCAATAGGAATAGCTCTTAAAGAATATTCAGTTTCCCCTTTTTTAAAA
This sequence comes from uncultured bacterium, assembly GCA_949284575.1. Lineage (GTDB taxonomy): Bacteria > Bacillota_I > Bacilli_A > RF39 > UBA660 > Onthousia. Next base: position 7,775 of record CASDWO010000066.1, on the reverse strand, counting down.
CTAAATAATTTAGGTCCCATTCCTAAAGCAAATTCATAAACATAGATACCTGTTAATTTAGCAAAAAGGAAATGCCCTCCTTCATGAATAAAAATAATAGATCCTAACAAAATTATGAATAATATTAATGTAACCATTGTGCCTCCTATATTGCTCCCATTACTATTATAAATGCTAAAACAACAAAAATTAGACTATCAAAACGATCTAATATTCCTCCATGACCTGGGATTAAATTAGAAAAATCTTTAACATTATAAGTTCTTTTTATACTTGAAAAGACTAAATCACCTAATTCTCCTACTAAAGATAAGAATAGTGTTAAGAAAATTAAGATAACTAAAGAAATATTAGAATTAATCGCTACATAATAGAAAGTAGTAGCAACAAAAGTACCCATTAAGATTCCTCCAACTAAACCTTCTACTGTCTTATTTGGACTTATATTAGGTGCTAATTTCCTTTTACCTATATATTTTCCTGTAATAAAAGCAAAAGTATCAGTTATTACAGTAATTAGAAGTAAATATATTAAATAATTTAAATCATAATTACGAATCACTAAGACTAGACTAAATGACACATTAATAAATAATAAAGAACCTAATAAATATAAAGCATCATTAATATCATAATCTAAGTTTTGCTCTTTAAACAAAATTGGCAATACAAAGATAAAAATCATAAAACTTGTTAGTCTATAATCAATTGTATAACTAAATATTGTTTGATTATAAATTAAAATATTAGATAGTATTAACCATAAATAAGTTAAAACCTTAATAAATAAAGGAAATTTCTTTTTATGCTCACGTATTTTTATCAACTCATAAATAGCACCTAATGATATTAAAGTCATAAAGATAGAGAAAAATGCTCCTCCTAATAATAACAGTGGAATAAATACGATAATCATAATAAGTGCACTTAAAATTCTTTTTTTCATAACAAAAAATGCCTCCAATTCTATATTTAGTATAATATAAAATTTAAGTTTAGACAATAATCTTTAGCGATTAAAATTATTAATTATTTTTTTAACTAAGGTTTTATCTTGTAAATTAAGAAAAGTTTTAGTAAGAAGAACACCATCAATATCATTTTTTAAAAGAAAAGCTAAGTCTTTTACTCTTAGATTTAAAGGTCTTTCTCTAAATTCTTCATATTTACTTTTTGAAACGATAAATGCAAGAATATGAGGATAGTCTAATATAGGAATAATTTCTTTTTCTAAGCTATCAATAACAACCAATAATTCTAAAGGTGATAATTGTTTTTGGTAGTAAAAGCTATCCATTAATTTAAATATCTTAATTTCTTCAATAATTTTTAAGTATTTTTCTTGAAAAGCTAATTTTAACTCTAATTTATTATACCCTTTTTCTATTAAATATTCACTAAAAAGAAAAGTATTATAATAAGCTAAAAACTCACTGTAAAGAGCATAATAATTATGATTGATATTTTTATTTTCTTGATAATGTATTCTATGAGTATATTCATGAATTAAAGTTAAACAAGTACCAATAGTATGATTATTTATAATAGCTATATCATCAAAAATATAATCATATCTACCTAATGATATTAATAAGTCTTCTGCTTCTAATTTTGTTAATTTAATATCCTTATATTTATCGCTAAGTAAATCTTCTTCACTAGCATTAAGATATTGACATAAAAGATAACAATCATATAAATTAATAGAAGTATTAAAAAAAGCTTGATAATATTTAGGAAAATAGTCTTTTAAATAATCACCAACTAAATGAAATATCTCTTGATTAGTAATTTCTCTTAATAAACTGACTTCAAAATTATAGTTCGTATTTAAAGAATATAATAACTCTCTATAAACCACATAATTATCATTAAGAAAAGGATCATCTTTTAATCTAGCATATATTTTCTTTATTTTATCTACTGCATCCATAAAATCTAAAAATAAAAGGAGTTACTTAAAGTAGCCCCTAAAATTTATCAATATTAATTTTGACATATTTATTATCGTGAAGTGAACTACTAGCTTGGACTAAAGTTCTAATAGCATTAGCAGTTCTACCATTTTTACCGATAACTCTTCCCATATCCTTTTCATTAACTAATACTTCAATTATGATTTCATCAGCATTTTCACTAGGAAATTCCTTAACTGTTACATTATCTTCATCTGTAACAATATTTTTAATAATTTTTTCAGTTAATTCTACTAAAGACATAATTATTTATCCTCTTTAGCGTTTTTAGCTTCAGCAAATTTCTTCATAATTCCAGCATCTTTTAATAAATTTCTAACTGTGTCTGATGGGATTGCACCATTATTTAACCATTTTAAAGCTACTTCTTCATTTATTTTTACATCTTTATTAGAAGATATAGGATTATAAGTTCCAATTAATTCAATATATTCTCCATCTCTTCTACTTCTTGAATCAGTAGCAACAATACGATAGAATGGTCTTTTTTTAGCACCCATACGCATTAATCTTAATTTTACTGCCATAATTAGTCCTTCCTTTCTTTTTTTACTGTTCTTATTATACTAGAAAACAAAAAAGCTGTCAACCTTTTTTTATTGACAGCATCCGAATAAATTTAATTAGTAGACTCATCTAGGTAGTCTTCCTTCACTTCATTATCAATTACTTCATCTATAGTACTATCACTATCCATAATTTCATCCCAATCATCAACATCATCTAAAGTATTTATTCTAACTTTAGTATCTCCAACTAATTCAATACCAAGGACTTTATCAATAGTACAATTAATAGTATTACCAGCTATTTCCGCTTTAAGACAACTAGGACCACTTAGACTCCTAATAATAACTTCTTCATTAGCAAGATTATCATCCATCCCTTGGACATTAATAGTTTCACTATAATTATTAGTTTCTTTTAAAACTTCTGTTTTTGTATCATTATCATAAGAATACCAAATATTTACATCATAACTTCCTGTAATTGTAACACTACCATTCACTACTTGACCATTAAACTGGTGATTTATGATCCAACAACCTAATATTGTTGTAGGATTATTAGTTACTTGTAATGATAAGTTATCAACAAATTGCTTTTTGCCTTTACCTATTACAGCTTTAGTAACAATTTCTTTGTATCTATTATATTCTGCCAAACTTATCCCTCCTCTAATTTAATCTATGCTTTAGTTTATTAAAAAGTACATAAAAAAATGACAAATTACTTGTCAATTTTAAAATTATTTAATAAATCTGTAAAAACAAGGTTTAACCCTTCTTTAATCATAATTAAATCATTATTTAAACTTTTAAAAGATAAAAGATATTTTTGATATAAAGTATTTTTTTGCAAAGCTTCTTTCTCTAAAGCAATTTTCTCTTCAAGAGCTTTATCAAGATATGCACTCTTAACATAGTCTTGTTGAAGTTTTTTTATTAAAGAGATCTTTTTTATTATTTCATCATCTTGTTTTAATTCATCACGTATACTAATATATTCTCTATATTTATCACTTTCTTTAATAGATTTAACAAGCTTCTCTACTTCTTCTAAAACTTCTTCATTACTAGCTAACTTTTCCATCTAAGCTCCATGTTTTCGCACTAGTTATTTCTACTTCAACAATATTTCCAAGTTCTACATCATTACCTGTAAAATTAACTAATTTATTAGTATCACTATAACCAAAGTATTCATTTTTCTTATCACTAATACCTTCTACTAAAACAGGAAGTTTTTTCCCTACTAATTTCTCATTATTTTCTTTAAAGTAAGTATTAACTATATCATTAAGTTTATAAAGTCTTTGTTCTTTTTCTTCCTTAGTAATATTATCAGATAGTTTTGAAGCAGGGGTCCCTACTCTTGGAGAATAGATAAAAGTATAAGCATTATCATATTTACACTCTCTAACTAAGTTTAATGTCTCTTCAAAATCACTATCTGTTTCTCCCGGAAAACCTACAATTATATCAGTAGAAATAGCAACATTAGGTATCATTTCTTTCATCTTATGGAAAAGTGTTAAATACTTCTCTTTTGTATAACGTCTTCCCATTAGTTTCAAGATTCTATCACTACCTGATTGTACTGGCAAATGAATACTAGGCATAATACTAGAATACTTTGCAATTACTTCAATCATTTCATCAGTAAAGTCCCATGGATGACTAGTCATAAATCTAATTCTAGGAATATTAGTCTTAGCAACATCTTCTAATAATTCAGCAAGAGAATAATTATCATATAAATCTTTTCCATAGGCATTAACATTTTGTCCAAGTAAAGTTACTTCTTTATACCCTTTTTTAATAAGATTATCTACCTCTTTTAAAATATCTTCTTTTTCTCTACTTCTTTGTCTTCCCCTAGTATAAGGAACAATACAATAAGTACAGAACTTATCACAACCATAAATAATATTAACATAAGCTTTATATTTACTAGTTCTATCTACTGGTAAATCTTCTATTAAGTCTCCTTCTCTTGAATAGACTTCTATTTGCTGTTTAGATTCACTTTCATCTAGTATTTCAGGTAACTGATAGAAGTTATGAGTACCAATAACAAAGTTTACAAATGGATATTTAGAGATAATAGTATTAACAACTATCTCTTCTTGAGCCATACACCCACATAAACCTATCATTAGATCTTTTTTAGATTCTTTTAAATGTTTAGCTCTACCAAGAAGACCAAAAGCTTTATTATGAGCATTTTCTCTTATAGAACAGGTATTTAATAAGACTAAGTCTGAGCTTTCCATATTATCAGTAAAAGTATAACCTAAAAGTTCTAATAGACCTTTAATATTCTCACTATCATGTTCATTCATTTGACAGCCATAAGTCTTTAAATAACACTTTTTACCCTTATATTTATTAAGATATTTAGGATCTAATTCATAGTTTATTTTTTTATAATTAATTTTTTCACTACTACGAGCTACTTTAAAATCTGGTAAATGCATCTTTATCACTTCCTTACAAATTTAATTTTAAAACTTTTTCTACTTCCTCTATAGTATTATCTAAATCATCATCGTTATTAATAATACTTGTAATATGTCTTTTTCTAATATTTTCTTTGGAAAAATCAATAGAATCTGCTAAAAACCTTCTACATAACTCTTGATATTTAGGATTTTCTTCTCTTTTCTCTCTATCTAAAGCTCTTTGCAATCTAATACCATCATCAAGAGTTATTAAAAGAGAAATAATATTTTCATCTCCATAAAATTTTACAAATTGATCTAGTCCTTCTAAAGTATTACTACCTATATAATTGTATTTTTCTAAATCTATACTAGAAGCAGTTGTAAAATAATACCATGGACCATGAACAGTATTATACATTCGTTTTTCTATTATTTTTCCCTTTCTCTCTAAATCTAACATTTCATCAATAGTTTTAAAATAATACTCTCTACCTTCTACTTCTCCTGTTCTTATAGGTCTAGTTGTAGACATTATCATCTCTTTAAAAGCAAATTTATTTTCTTTAATTAATCTTCTTTTAATAGAATCTTTTCCAGTAGCAGATGCTCCTATAAACAAAACTATTTTTCCCATCATGCTCACTTCTTTCCAAACAGTTATATTTTAACATAGAAACTAAAGAAAAAGAAGAATTAATTTTTCTTCTTTAAATACTAGAAGTTATTACAATATGAAAGCTAATCAAATCTTGACCATTTCCATTCCATAAAGAAAAGCCAAATAATTCATTGCGAAGAAAATATAGTAAATTTTTTTAATATTACTTTATTAACTTTGCAAAATGTATGGATTACTACTACTTCCATCACCATCTACTATTTTGATATTAGATTTTAGAAAAGCGGCGGGTCGAACAGCAATAGCTAATAAACTGCCTAATTCATCTACTGAATTTGGATGCCAACTTATAATCCAACCATTACTTGTTACAAGCATTGTTCGTGCACTTCCACTACTTGAGTCTGAGGTAAGTGTCCATTGTTCTGATGAATTAACAAATAACCAGTTGTTGGTATAGCAATCACTTAAATCAAGCCAATTGTTAAATATTTCATTTAAACAAGTATTTCTAACTGTAGTAGTTCCTCCACTCGTGGCATATCCATAATCACTTGGATACATTAAACCTACTTTCCCTACCCAACTTGTATCTCCACCACTATATACTGTTGTTCCTCTTTCCCTTTCATAATACATTGATGTTGTTACGTTATAATGCCCATTACTTCCTCCTAGGTACCATAGAGTATCTCCTATCATGTTTTTTGCTTCACTACCTAGTCCTGTTGTTGTAAAGTCGCATGGTACTGTGGCATTATTGTGTCCATAATAACAAGTACCGCTTTCACTATTCCAATATAAGCTTCCACCATTTTCCTCACTATCATGTCCTTCATTTAATAGATAGTTTAATCTAGCATCTGTCCAGTTATTTGTGCCATAAGGAAACGTATTATCCCAAGAGTAATTACCAATAGATTCATCTCTTATTAGTTTAAGTCTTTGTTCCACATTTCCTGTCCCATCATCTACACTAAATACTCCTATTATTCTCCATACCTCATTATTAAATGTTACATAATTATTAGGATTAGCCCCTATATATCTATAATCTGTTAAAGCTTCTGTTTGTTCAGTAGCAGGATGAGAAAACGTCCACATTTCTTTCTTTTCACCACTTGATGCACTATTATAATCTAGAGTCTCTTCATTTACTTTTGCAAGTAATGTTTCAACTGCCGTAGGAATTATTCCATCTTTTCCATAGACATTTACTTTGACACTAAATGTTAAATTTCCTCCGTCATCTTGAGGATTATATTCTTCTGATACCCACATTCTTAATCTATATGTATTACTTTCACTAGCATTCATACTACTTGTATATAAACTCATTTCTCCTGCTGGACAACCTGTATAATCATTAGCACTTACCTCTTCATTATATGTTTCAGGGGCCTTTAACTCTTCTTCACTTCCATCACTATTTAACTTAGTTAAATACAACTTTACATTCTCTCCATCAAAAGTATTATTAGATTCAGCTTTTGCAGATATCTCATAATTGATATTTGTATCTCCTGATATGTTGCTTGATACAGTAAACTCAAAATAATCATCTAATGTCTTGCCTGTTTTATCTGTTGTAGGTAGTGCTTTAGAAAGACTTATTACATTATCTCTCTCACTATATGTCATGCTTATTGAGCCTGTAGTAATCGTATTTACTTTTGTACCACTTCCTGTAAACTTAAATGCGGCATAACTTACTCCTATCATTAATACTAATAAAAGTACAATTAAACCTAAAGTAACCACTGCTTCTTTTCTTTTTATTTGCATTTTACTTACTCCTTTCATTTCTCACATTAAAAAGAACAGAATATCTCTATCCTGCTCTTATGTCATAATGAAAGAAAGTAATTATATTACTTAGATACTGGTTAAATGACCCCCCGGTAACTATTTGTAAACGGGTGCTAGTATGAGGTGTTAGTATATTTAGTGGACAGTTTTTTCCGGGGGTATTAAATATTTTTAAAGCACCTTTACCATCCATAATATATCCCTTCCTTCCATTTTTATCTTATATATTTATGTTAACATAATGTTAGAATTTCTTCAAGTTCTAGCATAATTAAAAAAATACTACCTTAATTTTAAAGTTAAATTTCAGTTTTGGAGTAAAGTGAAATTTAGTATTAGAAAAGCTTATTGTTTTTTTATTAATACTATTTCTAAAACTAAATTGCAATGAATAATTTATTTAACTGAAATTTAATTTTAGAAA
>CASDWO010000065.1 GCA_949284575.1 uncultured bacterium | reverse complement strand
CAAAACTTATTAGTTTTACATCTGTTGTATTTTCTGCTCCACTTCCATCAACTTGTCTAACAAACAAGAAAATACTAACACCAGCAAATATTATAAATTGAATAATTTGGAATATTTTCCATCCACTTACTTTCACTCCCTAACTCCTCTCGTATATATTAATTATATCATGAAAATACAATTTTTTCTTTACTTATTCAGAAATTTTCCCAACTCTTGTTGCAAACACACATCAAATATGCTATTATTATATTGTCAGATAACACAAGTGCAGTATAGTAGTATCGTGTTTATCTGATTCAACCGAAGTTTGGTTGAGTAGTAGATCGTCTGCTAGTATAGGGACGATTTTTTTTATGATAAAATGTCTTTATTTATATATAGTTTAGGGTGGCACTGCTAATATATATTAATTACTACTTTTTAAATCTTTTTCATACTTATCTTTCCATTGATAGTATGAGATACTTTCTGATATAGCAAAATATCTTAAAGCAATCCACATAAGAGTATCATAGAATTGCTCTTCTCTTAAATCAGTTGAAAAGCAATACTTTTTTAATATATCAACATCTATTGGCAATTCTAATTTTCTATCGTGATGTCCTATAACTTTAAATAAGATGTCATTTGCTACATTATCTCCCTCTTCAACAACTGCATCAAAACCATCTCTTTTACTTGAATAATAATCTGTAAGTTCATCAACATTTCTTGAAACTTTACTATATATATCCATAGTTAAAGATTTTTTTAACTTTTCTAGTTGTTTATTGATAATCAAACTTAAAACTTTGTCTTTCTTATCATTTGGAAGGCTGTCAACTACATCAACTAGATTTTTTAAATCTAAATCTAGCACCTCTTGAATCTTAACTAAATCATTTTCCATTGTTTTAGAAATTGATTCTGCCAATTCTTCTTCTTTTAATTCTTCATTAATATTTTTTTTCATAAATTTAGCTCCTTCGTTATATACCCTAAACTACAATCATAATTATATCACGTTTTATAAAATGACCCAGAGTTTTGCTAATAATTTTCATATTAATGTGAAAATTATATTGGGTGATCTTTAGAATGATGAATAATAATCTCAAATTTTGTAGAGAAGAACTTGAAATGACACAAAAGGAACTAGGTAATGTATTTGGTGTTTCTTTTAAAACAGTTGCTGGATGGGAAAATAGTCATGATACCATGCCTTTAACTAAATTAGTAAAATTTTGTAATTTATATAAGTTTTCAATAGATTATGTAACTGGATTATCAAAAGTTAATAATTATGTAGAACTAGATAAATTAGACCGAGTAAAAATTGGTAACAAACTAAAAAGAATTAGACAAAAACTTGGACTAACACAAGAAACTATTGCTTCAGAATGTATGATTTCTCAAGCGACTTATAGTGGCTATGAAAATGGAAAATATTTAATAACTTCACTATGTCTATATACAATTTGTTATAGCCACAAAATATCAATGAATGACATATTAAAAAAATAGTTTATCTATCAATATCATAGAAACTATCAAATAAGTCATCTTCTCCCCATAGATCTTCTATATCTTGGTTTAATTTGTTTATATTACTAATAATAGAATTTTTAAAATAACCAAATTTATTTTTTATTATATTACCATCTTCATCTCTAAAGCCTCTTTTAACTACTCTAGGAATAATATAATGGACAATTTGTATCAAATCCTTATATGAATTATTTTCTTCTAATAACTTGTTAAACAAATCATCATAGTAAAATATTTGTATATCATTTTCGTTTATATATCCACTATCTATTAATTCTAATGTTAGTCTATTATGTTCTTCAGCAACAAAAAAAGATGATAATTTCGTTTTATCATCTTTATCTATTTGTTTTTTAGTATTTATTATATTAGTATTTATTTGTGTAGGCTCTTCCACATCTGGAATATCCAGGTGTGGATTTTCCGTATCTGGATATTCTTTATCATTTTCTAGTTCAACAAAGTGTGGTATTTCATAAATTAAGTAATTATATTCAAAATAACCTTTTTCTCCTCTAACTTTTTCTATTTCTAAATAATGATACTCTTGCAATTCCTTTAATATGGATCTAATTCCATCTCTACCCTCTTTACTTATAGAACAAAGACCTGCCAAAGAATAATCCCAATCTTCTGGCAAACTTAACATAAACGATAATAACCCTTTAGCTTTATACGATAAATTTTTATCTCTTAAATGATAATTAGACATAACAGTATAGTTATTATTCTTTTCTATTTTAAAAACTGACATTTTTACACCTTGTATAATTAATCTTATAGAAATACTAATTAATTTCTATATTGATTAATCCCTTTCTATTTATATTTTTTGATTTATTATATAATTAGTTATATAATAAACCTCGCACTGTGGATTTGTTATTTTTTACCTACAGCT
>CASDWO010000064.1 GCA_949284575.1 uncultured bacterium | reverse complement strand
TATTTAATTTTAAAAAAAATAATATATGTACTATTTAAAAATTAATAGTTTTGTGTTTTTAACGCATAGAATCCATTATAAACAAATATTAAACTTTCCTAATTACAATAAATTTGGTGATTAAATTGATAGAATTAGGAAATAGAATGGCAATATTACGCCATGAAAATAATTTAAAACAAAAAGATATAGCAAAAGTTTTAAACGTCAAAGAAAATACTTATTCTAAATGGGAAAAAGGATCTAATGATATACCTTTAGAAAAAATAAATCAACTTGCTAATTTTTATAATGTCAATTTAGATTATTTACTAGGATTATCTAATAAGATTGAACAATCTCAAAATCTAAAAATAGATTATAAACTAATCTGTAAAAGATTACTATCTCTAAGAAAAGAAAATCACTTAACTCAAAATAAGTTAAGTGACAAAATTGGTTTTTATCAAACTACTTACTCTAGTTTTGAAACAGGAGTAAGAATACCTACTACTTATAAATTACTTTATATTGTAAATTTTTATAATGTTTCTTTTGATTATATAGTAGGTAGAAGCGATAATAAAGATTTAGTTTTAATTTAAAAATTTCAAAGCTAATTCTTTTATTTTTCTAAAACGATGATTTAAGCCTGATTTCGTTATCTTTTTTCCAGTCTCTAAACTAATGATCTCACTAAGCTCTTTTAAAGATGCCTCTTGATATTTCTTACGATATTCTAAAGCTTCTTTTGTCTTTTCATCTAATAATTGTACTGCTAAATTATCTTCTAAAACTTTTATATATTCTAACTGTTCGAAAGCAGTTTTAACAACTCTATCCGTATTAGCTTGTTCACAATTATTAAGACGATTAGTCCTATTTTTTTTATCTCGATAAACTCTTATTTCTTCATAATACAAAACAGCTTTCGTAGTACCTATTATTTTTAAAAAATCGCTTATCTTATCGGCTTCTTTAATATATAACATAAACCCTTTATCTCTATTTAATAATTTAACATTAAGATTATAATTATTTAATAATTTTTGAATAAAAACTGCCTCACTAGGACTATTAATTAAAAGTTCCAAATGATATCTACTAGTTTTTGGATCATTAACACTACCACTACTTAGAAAAACACCTCGTAAATACCCTCTAATTTCATCATCAAGCCCTACTAAATAATCAGGAACAGTATCATCATCAAGACAAAATGTTTCTTTTATAAAATCCGTTCCATTAATAATTATTAAAGCCATTAATTTATTTTTACTAAAATTATTATTATCAATAAGCATCTCTTTATAAGTTATTTCTTCATAACTATCAAGAAGCTCTTTTAAATAGGAAATAATAACAGGATTCTCACTACTAATTGTAATAGAATCTTTTAATATTTGATAATTATTTCTAAAAAAACCAGAAATTAATGCTACTTTAGCAGGTTCCGATAATTTTAATTCTGTTATTTCGTTTTTTACTTTAGCAGTAAAAGATAACATTTATATCACCTCATTTCATTAAATAAGAGAAAATCAAAGCACTAAGTTTCCCACTATGGTGTTTCAAAGTATTATCTGCAATAGTTAAAAGATCTGCTTCAATAAATTCTAAATCTAATTTTGCTAACACAGGATAATCTATTTTAACAGGATCTTTTCTCTCTTCAGTAGCATACTTCATAGCCATCTCTTCACTAATTTTCGAGTTTGAGGCAATAACAACATCAATTTTATGTTTACCTAAATAACTATTTAAAAGATTAACATGATCACTTACAGTAAAATCATCAGTTTCAAAAGGTTGTGTTACTATATTACATAAATACATAATAGGACTCTTTACTTTATCTAAAGTTTTTACTATATCTTTAGAGATAAGATGAGGAAGTATACTAGTATAAAGACTTCCCATACTAAAAATAATTAAATCTGCTTCTTTTAGAGCACTCTTAACTTCATTTAATACTTTTGGTTCTTCTTTATAAAAAAGCTTTTTAATCTTCTTTTCACTAGTAGAAATTGCTACCTGTCCTTCTATTATCTCTCCATCAAAAGTTTGTGCCATAAGAGTTACATTAGCATCTTCTGTTAATGGTAAAACTTTATTTTTTATATCTAAAAGCACACATAAAGAATTAATCGTTTCTTTTAGGCTACCTGTAATATCTAAAAGAGAAATTAACATTAAATTTCCCAAAGCATGACCATCTAAATCACTAGTTGTCTTAAATCGATATTCAAGCATTTCTTTAATATCATCACTAGTAGAAGATAAACTAGTAAGTACTTTTCTAATATCTCCAACTGCAGGGACATGAAATTCTTCTCTTAATTTACCAGTACTTCTCCCATCATCAGATACTGTAATAACTGCTGTAATGTCTATTGGAAATTCTTTAAGTCCCTTAAGTAAATAGGAAAGACCTGTTCCTCCACCAAAAACAACTACTTTTTTATTATTCACCAATATTCATCTCCTTGAAATTTCTAAAGCTACTCGAGCTGCTTCTCCCATGGCAATAACTATTTGATAATCATACTTATTTAAAGCATCCCCAACAGCATAAATTCCATCTATAGATGTCATTAAATTATTATCTGTTCTAATATAACCTTTATCATCTAAAATTCCAAGAGAAGAAACAAAACTAGCATTAGGAATCTGTCCAATATAAATGAAGACTCCATCAGTAATTATTTTATTATTATCTTTGGTTTTAATGACAATTCTCTCATTTTTTAAAAATTCTTCTACTTCTCCTTTTACAAAAGATATATTATCTATAGTTTTAATCATATCTTGTAAATAAGCTTTCGCTCTAAACTCGTTACGATATAAAACAGTAACAGTTGATGCTAACTTACTTAAATATATTGCTCCTTCAAAAGCTGCATCACTTGCCCCCACTACTACAACATCTTTATTTTTATATAAAGCTCCATCACAAACAGCACAGTAACTTATTCCTTTAGTTCTAAGTTCATTTTCACCTTTAACACCAAGTAATTTAGGTTTACGGCCAGTAGCAATTATAACATAGTCACAATTATACTCACCATTTTTAGTAATAACCTTTTTTTCTTTATCTACTTTTATCTCAGTAACTTCTTCATATTTAACTAAAACACCTAAATCAGTAATTTGTTTTAACATTTTTATTGCTAAATCACTTCCACTAATAGACTCATATGAGGGAAAGTTCATAATATTACCATTATCAACTATCTGTCCTCCAGGCATAGACTTTTCTAAAATAATACAATCAATACCTGCTCTATTTAAATATAAGGCTGCAGTCATCCCTGCAACACCACAACCTACAATTACTACTTTATATTTATTATTCATAAAGCACATCCTCTCTATACAATACATTTTTTCTTCTCACAAAGACAAAGTAAATACCAACAACAAACAAGACTACTGATACAAGTTGAGCCACTCTAATAGGACCTAACATTAAACTATCAAGTCTCATACCTTCTATTATAAACCTAATAAAAGAATACCACATCATATAAATTCCCATAAGTTGTCCAGTTTTAAGATTCTTATAAAACTTTCTAATTAATAAAAGTATTATAAAGCCAATTACATTCCAAACAGACTCAAAGAAAAATGTTGGCATATAGTAATCTCCACTAATATACATTCCTCTAATAATAAATTCCGGTACATATAAACTCTTTAAATAACCATAAGATGTAACATATCCATACGCTTCACTATTAAAGAAATTACCCCATCTACCTATCGCTTGTCCAATAATAAGACCAACTACTAGTATATCCAAAAGTTTTAAAAGATTTAATTTATGTTTCTTACTATAATACCAAAGATATAAAATTCCTCCAAGTATTCCCCCATGAATAGCAAGTCCCCCATGCCATATATAAAATATTTCTATAGGATTAGACAAGTAATATGATAAATTAAATAAAACATAATAAAGTCTCGCTCCTAAAAAAGCAAAGATAATTGTATAAAAAAACATATCAAAGAGTTCATCTTTATCAACCCTATTTTTTTTTTGCTCTAAATAAACACAAACCCCACCTACTATTACCCCTAAAAGAATAAAGATAGAATAATAATATATTTTTATAAAACCTAAATCTAAAAGCACTCTATCCATGATGTTTTACCTTTCTAATGATAGGTTTAATAACAAATTCTTCTATTAAAAAATTAACTACGGAAATTAATATAGATATAGCAAGAGCCACCCAAAAGTCCATTAGATTAAAGTACTTACCAAGTATCCAATCTGCAAGTTTTAAAATAAATAAGTTTATAAATGGATAAAAAAGTCCAAGAGATAGAGCAGTTACTGGTATTGTAAATCTAACAAGTAAAGGCTTAATTGTTTGATTTAAAATATAAATGATAAATGATGCAAGTATTGAAAAAAGAAGAGGATGCGATGGATCAATATAAAATGTTTCAAAAAAACGAGAAACTAAAAAGAAGACTAATGAATAACTAGCAAAATACAAAAGCCATTCTAAAAATCTATTTAATCTGATTTTTTCTTTTGTCTTTACAATTATCTTCATAGTCTCCTCCTAAAATTTATAACATTTTCTTTAAGAACTGTCCTGTATAAGATTCTTTAACTTTACTTACTTCTTCTGGAGTACCAGTAGTAACTATACTACCACCACCATCTCCTCCTTCAGGACCTAAATCAATGATGTAATCAGCACATTTTATAACATCTAGATTATGCTCTATAACAAGCACTGTATCTTTATTATCGACTATTTTCTGTAAAATTGCAAGTAGCTTCTTAATATCAGCAGAATGAAGTCCTGTAGTTGGTTCATCTAAAACAAATAAGGTCTTACCAGTCGCTTTCTTTTGTAACTCTTTAGCAAGTTTAACGCGTTCAGCTTCTCCTCCAGAAAGTGTTGGTGCACTTTGACCTAGTTTAATATAACCAAGTCCTACATCTTCTAATACTTGAAGTTTATTTTTTATTTTAGGAACATTACTAAAGAACTCTAGCGCTTCACTAACTCGCATATCTAAAACATCAGCAATGTTCTTCTCTTTATAATAAATGTTTAAAGTCTCTCTATTATACCTTGTACCATGACAAACTTCACAAGGAACATAAACATCAGGTAAGAAATGCATTTCTATTTTCTTAACACCATCACCATGACATGCTTCACAACGTCCACCTTTTACATTGAAAGAAAATCTATTTTTTTCAAATCCATACATTTTCGCTTCTTTAGTATTAGTAAACAACTCTCTAATATCATCAAATACTCCTGTATAAGTAGCAGGATTACTTCTTGGAGTTCTCCCAATAGGTGACTGTGATATATCTACAAGTTTATCAATATTTTCAAGGCCAAGTATCTTCTTATGTTTACCAGGTTTAACTTTAGATTTATATAAAGTATTAGATGCAGCCTTAACAAGTATTTCATTAATTAAACTACTCTTACCACTACCACTAACACCAGTAACACAAGTAAATGTTCCAAGAGGAATTTTAACATCGATATTTTTTAAATTGTTCTCTTCTGCTCCTTTAATAGTTATATATTTACCAATACCTTTTCTTCTAGTTTTTGGTATTTCAATACATTCTTTTCCACTTAAATACCGCCCAGTAACACTATTATCATTTGCCATTACCTCACTAGGTGTACCAGCTGCAACTATTTTTCCACCTCTATCTCCTGCTTCAGGACCAACATCAACTAAATAGTCAGCAGCAAGCATAGTATCAGTATCATGTTCTACAACTATTAAAGTATTACCCAAATCTCTCATTTCAAGTAATGAATTAATAAGTCTATCATTATCTCTTTGATGAAGTCCAATGCTAGGTTCATCTAATACATATAAAACACCAGTTAAACGAGACCCAATTTGCGTAGCAAGTCTAATACGTTGTGATTCTCCACCACTTAATGTACCTGCACTTCTTGCAAGTGTTAAATATTCAAGACCAACATTCTTTAAGAAAGATAAACGAGATTTAATTTCTTTTAAGATAAGGTCTGCAATCTGCATCTTTTCTTCACTAAGCTTTAATTTATCAAAGAAAGTAAGAAGTTCTTTTATACTCATTAGGGTTACTTCATAAATATTTTTATCTCCTACTTTAACAGATAAAACATTATCTGCAAGTCTTGCCCCATTACATACTTCACAAGTAGTCTCTATCATAAACTTCTCTAACCATTCTCTAATCCAACTACTAGATGTTTCCATATAACGACGCTCAAGATTATTAATAATTCCTTCATAATAATCAGTTTGATTAGTAACATTACCACTTTTAGATTTAAAGTTAAAATGAATTAATTCATCACTACCATATAAAATTAACTCTTTCTCTCTTTCCGTAAGCTTTTTAAATGGTTTAGTAAGACTTATCTTATAATGTTTACACATACACTCTAATTTCTTAAAATAGATATTATCAGTATCATCACCAAGAGTAACAATCGCTCCATCTTTTAAAGATTTATTCTTATCAGGAATAACTAAATCAGGATCTATTTTTAACTTTATACCAAGCCCTTTACACTCAGGACATGCTCCATAAGGTGCATTAAAGCTAAATAGACGAGGTTCAAGTTCAGGCAATGAAAAGTCACAATAAGGACATGCAAAGTCTTCTGAATAAACAACTTCTCCACTTCCAAGAAAATCAACTACTACTTTACCCTTACTGAGTTTTGTTGCAACTTCCAAAGATTCAAAAAGTCTACTTCTAATATCATCTTTTAAAACAATTCTATCTACAATTACTTCAATATTAGACTTTTTATTCTTTTCTAAAGTAATCTCTTCTGTTAAATCATGCATCTCTCCATTTACTCTAACTCTAACAAATCCTTGTTTCCTTAAATCATCTAGTAAATCTTTATGAGTACCTTTCTCTCCATGAACAACAGGAGCCATAATAACAAGTCTTGTTCCTTCCTCATGCTCTAATATTTTATTAGTCATCTCTTCAATACTTTGACTAGTTATAGGAATATTATGATTAGGACAATATGGAACCCCAACTCTAGCAAATAAAAGACGTAGATAATCATATATTTCTGTAACAGTACCAACAGTACTACGAGGATTCTTACTAGTAGTCTTTTGATCAATACTAATCGCTGGACTTAGTCCTTCTATAGAGTCTACATCAGGTTTCTCAGTTCCTCCTAAAAACTGTCTAGCATAAGCAGATAAACTCTCTACATATCTTCTTTGCCCTTCTGCATATATTGTATCAAAAGCAAGTGATGATTTACCACTACCACTAACCCCTGTCATTACAATTAATTTATTCTTAGGTAGTTCTATTGAAACATTCTTTAAATTATTTTCTCTAGCCCCTTTAACTATTATTTTATCCACAATTACCACTTCCTTAAAACGTTTCTTATTATAACATAATCTAAACTGTTTTTCACTACTAAAATAAATAAAAGGACTATATCCAAAAAGTTTATATTCTAATTTTTTACATTTGGATATAGTCTAAATTTATATACTCAGATACTCCAAACATCCCTTAGTAATCCAAGTATATTATATAAAACATACGTTTGTCAATATATTGTCCTAACTTTTTATAACTTTTCTATTCACTTTATTTTTTTCAAATAAAATTCTATTTACGAGCTCCTAATAAGAAACAAATAATAGGAATTAATACACTAGCAGCAATAATAAAGAAAGATAACGCATAAGTAGTAACAAAAGCAGCAATATCATTTTCACTTTTCTTAGGAGTTTCTAACTCCTCATTAGCATAATGTCCTGTTCTTTTAACTAAAGATCTACCTCCATCACTACTTGTACTATTCATATATTTCTTTAACTCTTGTTCATTCTTTGTTTGCATATAATCTGTTAAATAAAAATTACCTCTACCACTTAAAACTCTCTCATAATAACCCAAAACTTCTTTTGGAATAAAGATTTTAAACTCTTGAAAATTTCTTTTTAAATACTCTATATTTAAATTTTGAGGTTCTATTCCCATATAAAGAGCCAAATGTAAACAAGCCGCATTATAAATATTTTCATTAATTTTTTGTTGCACATTATCACTAAATTTATCAACATACTTAAACAAAACTACTAAGCCATTTTTATCGTTAACAATAATATTTTTTAAATTAAAATTTGTAATATAATATTCTTGTTGATGTAGTGATTTCATAGTTAAATCCATTATTCCAAAAAGTTTCATACAATCATTATCACTATGATGTAATTGATACCATTCTTCTAACTGCATAGACATCACCTAGTATAATTTTATAGTAATTTCTAAGATTTTACAAGCATCTACTAAAAGTATTTCTAGCTTTTATAACAACTCTATTAATCCGTGAAGAAGGAACTTGTAAAAGTTGGATAATTTCTCGATACTTAAAATTATTAATTCTAAGTTCTAAAATAGCACTGTCTACAAAATCTAAACTATATAAATAGTCTTTAAGTTTATATTTTAAATCTTCTGTTTCTATTTTTAAATAAGGATCTATTTGACTAGAGTCACATATTTCAAAGTCTAATTCTTGATAATGAAAAATAGGTCTATTCTTTTTAGATTTCATTGTTCTTAAAAAAAGACTATAGTCTATCTTTAGACAAACTAAAAAGAAAGTATAAAACAAATACCCTTTATTTAAATCATATTTTCTAACAGCATTATCAAAAGTTTCCATTCCTAAAGCAATAAAATCAGAAAAACAAATACTTCCATAGCCATTATTTTTTAAATAAGTATAATAATCAACTGCTTTAGTATAAATAATAGGCATATATTTATCTAGCATAATTTTATATGCTACTTCATCATTTTCAAAAATTAAATCTAAAAGTTCATAATCATTATACTCCATAAATCCTACTTTCTATTTCGGACTATCTCATACATTAATATTCCTGCTGCAACAGATGCATTTAAGCTATCAATCTTAGAACTAATTGGAATAGTAACTAAAAAATCACAACTTTCTTTAACTAATTTACTAATGCCTTTCTCCTCATTACCAATAATAAGTGCTACTTTTCCACTATAATCCACTTTAGTATAATCTTCTCCATTCATAACAGTACCATATACCCAAAAACCTTTATCCTTTAAAGTTTTTATTGTAGAATTCAAATTAGTAACTAAAACTATATCAATATCAAATACTGCTCCCACACTAGTTTTAATAACAGTAGGATTAACAAGTACTTGCCTATCATTAGGAATAATAATAGCATCGAAATCACTAGCTACAGCTGTTCTAATAATAGCACCTAAATTATGCGGATCAAGAATATGATCTAATATTAAAATAGAATTTACATCCTTTTCAAGTAAAGAGGAAAAAGATGTATATTGATAGTCCTCCATATCAATAATTATACCTTGATGAACACCATTTACCAAATTATCAAGTTCGTAATTTCGTTTAATTTTTATCTTAGATTTTACATTTTCTAAAAACAAATTTCCATTTTTTTGTAAAAAAACTTCATCAGTATAAATAAATTTAATTTTCTTTACTAATTCTTTATCACTTAAAATTCTTTCTGCAATATTTTTACCATATACTAACATATTATTCCTCCACAATATAATTCATAATCTCATCTATTCGCATTTTTTTATCAGCAAGTTCTAAATAACCAATTAAAGCTTCAAGAGCAGTCGCCTTTTTATATTCTATCACACTACATCCTTTAGGATTAGCATGACTCTTAGCATTTCTAGCCCTTTTAATAACATTAATCTCGTCTTCATTAAAAAAATCAATATCTAACATTTTATCTAAAAAATAAGCTTGTCTTTTCGCACTAACATAATTAATAGACTCACTCTGTAAATCATTTACTTTTCCTATTTTTTTCTCTATTAAATACCTTCTAATATATTCTTCATACACTGCATCACCTAAATAAGCAAGTACTAGTGAATTAACACATCTAATATCCATAAACATCTCCCCTAAAGAAAAAAGACTAAAAAGTCTAATCTCTATCATTACTCATAACAACTAAAACTAGTCTTAGTAGTTCCAAAAGTGTAGAAATAAGTGATGCAACATAAGTCATAGCAGCAGCCATTAACATAGAACTAGCCATAGATTTCTCACTTTGATCAACTACTTTTAATTTACTAAGAAAGATTTTTCCTCGTCTAGATGCATTAAACTCAACAGGCAAGGTAATTAATTGAAATAATAATATTGCCACTAAAAGGATTATACCAATCCAAGCAAGATTCATCGCTCCAAAGATAAGACCAATCAAAACAGCTAAATAGCCAAACTTAGTACTAAAATTAACAATAGGAACTAAGAAAGATCTAAATTTCAAGAAAAAGTATCCTTCTTTATCTTGAACAGCATGTCCACATTCATGTGCAGCTACACTAACACTTGCAATAGAGTCACCATGATATATATCAGTCGAAAGTCTTACTACTTTCGCCCTAGGATCATAATGATCAGTTAAATATCCCCTAGTCTCTACAACATAAACATCTTCAAGTCCATTACTTTTTAATATTTCTCTAGCAACTTCAGCTCCTGTCATACCACTTTTAACTTTAACTTTCTTATATTTACTATATCTTGTTCTTAAATAAATATCTGCAACAAGTGTTATAAGAAAAGCAATTATAACAAGTGTATATCCAAAATACATATAATAAAACATTTAAAACCTCCTATATCTTCTCTATAGTAGTACCTTCTCTACTATCTATTAATCTAAACCCAATACTTTCTAAATAATCACGAATTCTATCCGATTCAGCATAATCTTTATTTTGTTTAGCAATTTTTCTTTTTTCTATTAAACTATTTATCTCATCATCAATATCTATTATATCATCTTTTAGCAAATCTAAACTTAAAACTTTATCAAATTCTAAAACTAATTGTTTCTTAGTCTCATCACTAGTATCTAGTTTCAACACTTCATAAAGTACTGTTAAAGCCATTGCAGTATTCATATCATCGGATAAAGCAGCTTTAAATTTATCTAAATATGTATTATAAACATCTTGATCAAGCTCACCTTCATCTTTAAGTAGAGATACCCTATTTTTAAGTTTCTTATAAGCATTTTCAGCTTGCCCTAAAGCTTCATAAGTAAAAAGTAATGGTTTACGATAATGAGACTCTAAACACATATAACGATAACTTAAAGGATTATAACCTTCTTTTTCTAAAGTACTAATAGTAAGTATATCCCCTTTAGATTTACTCATCTTGCCACTTTTATCATTTAAGTGTTCTCCATGTACCCAGTAATTACACCATTTATGCCCAAGATATGCTTCACTCTGAGCGATTTCATTAGTATGATGCGGAAAGATATTATCAACACCACCACAGTGAATATCAAGATATTCTCCTAAATTTTTAATAGCAATACATGAACATTCTATATGCCACCCAGGATAACCCACACCAAAAGGACTATCCCATTTTAACTCTTGTGAATCAAACTTAGACTTAGTAAACCATAAAACAAAGTCAGCTTGATTTTTCTTATTACTATCAAACTCCACACCTTCACGTACCCCCACTACCATATCATCAATTTTATGATTAGTTAGAATATAGTAATCACTAAGTTTAGATGTATCAAAATAAACATTACCACCTGCTTTATAAGCATAACCTTCATCAAGTAATTTTTCTATCATCTTTATATAAGAATCTATATTACTAGTAGCAGGACTAACGATACTAGGCCACTTAATATTAAGTTTCTCTGTATCTTTTTTAAACTCATCAGTGTAAAACTTAGCGATATCTAATACTGATTTATGTTCTCTCTTCGCACTTTTAAGCATTTTATCATCACCACTATCAGAATCACTTGACAAGTGCCCAACATCAGTAATATTCATACAACGCTTAACATTATAACCTAACATATTTAAAGTTTTCTCTAACACGTCTTCCATTATATAAGTCCTTAAATTACCAATATGAGCATAATGATAAACAGTAGGACCACAAGTATACATCTTAACTTCATTTTTATCTATTGGCACAAACTCTTCTACACTTCTTGTAAGAGTATTATATAATTTCATAACGTCACCTCTTTCTAATTGAATATATTATATCATTAAAAGATATAAAAGAAAATAAGAGACTAGATAATAATCCCTTATTGTATTATATGAATATTTTATAGTTTTCTTTTCTTCTTTTGTAAAATGAATTTATTTCTTTCTTCTATGATATCTAAATCACAACTAGACCTTAATCCTTTACCCATCATTAATTCAACAGACTTATCATTATCTACATAATCTATTAAATCTATATGATAATTAGATAACATATCTCCCGGAAATTTAACATTTAATAAATCATATATATCACTTTTTGCTAAAACTCCCATTTTTTTATTAACACTAATCATATCACCAGTAGCATAATAAGACATTGTAATTGAACTTTTTAGTTTTGACAAATTATCTAAATATATATGAATACTACCAGAATAAATATTCATTTCAACCACCTGATTACTATCATCTCTATTTCTAAACTTTGTAGAGAACTCTATTCCATCACTAAAATTATCATCCAATATATTTTTAGCTATATTACCAAACTTTTTACTATCCATAATTGTTAAAACTTCATCGGAACAGTAAATTCCATTTTTCTTTTTAACATTAGCACCAAATAAAGTGCTTGAAAAGATTCTATCTAATCTATTGTGTTTTAAAGTACACTCATAAATTAATCTCTTTGCTTGTGGATTAAATGAAAACGTTAAATTTCCATACTCACTATCAACTCTTGCATACTCTTTCAAAGATTCTAACTTTCTCTGAACTTTTTGATATTCTACTCTTAATCCAAATATAACATCACTTAATTGATAGAATTCTTTATTGCCATAAACCATAATAAATATCTCCTCGCTTTTATTTATCTATATTATATCTTATTATCATGGTTTTTTCTATAACAATTAAGTCTAGCTATATACTTTTATTTATAATATTATTACATTTTATAGTCTACTTTATTGTATACTTTTTTCTATACTCAACCTAATTTAATCTTGAGGTTCACTATAATTAATAACATTAGAAACAGGTATAATATAATCTTTTTCATCTAACTTAGTCAAAGTATCGTAAAAACAAATTATTCCTCCAGTACCTATTTCTTTTTTAGTTTTCTCTAACTTACTAAAACTCTTAATCATTTCTTTTTTAGGAATAGCAGTCTTTTTTATCTCTAAAGGATATAACTTATTATTCTTATAAAATATTAAATCTATTTCATTTTTCTCTTTATCGCGATAATAATAAAGATTAGGAGTAATACCTCTAGCATTATATGCTTTAATTATCTCACTAACATTTTTCATCAAATGAAATTGTTGTGATCCTTTTAACCAATACATACCATTTTTATTTTCTTTATCAACATTTATTTTTATATAAGAAAATAAATTAGGAGCATACTGTACTTCATCAATAAGTAAAGGAGCAGGATGTTCTTCTAAAAATAATTTTGGATCGCTCTTCACCTGTTCACGTAAAACTTCATCATCTAAAGTTATATATTCCATATTATCAGGTTTTAAACTAAGTAAAAGTGTTGTTTTACCAACTTGTCTAGGTCATGTAACTAGCAAAGCTTTAAAAGTTTTACTAATATTTTCAATAATCTCTTTCGCTTCTCTAGAATACATAAACATCACTGCCTTTCAACTAAATTATATAGTCAAATATTACAAAAGCCAATATTATTATATTAAATTAGTCGCTATAGTCACGTTAAAATAGTCAATACTATCATATTAAATTAGTCAGACCATTATCTCTTTCTTCCCATTATACCAAGCATCAACTATAATAGAAGTAACCACTTCATCTATAACTTTATCAACACGTCTTGCCCCAAACTTTTCATAATCACACAATTCTATAATTTTATTCACTATATTTTTAGAAACCTTAACTTTAAGATCTTTTTTAGCAAAAGCATTTCTTAACATATCTAACTTTTTTTCCACAATTTTGTGGATAACCTCTTTATCAAGTTGATTAAAATAATAAACCTTATCAATTCTATTAATAAACTCTAAACCAAAAAATTCTTCCAAACCGCTATTTACCTTCTCATTATTCATCATAAACCCTATATCAAGAGAAGTAGTACCTAAATTAGTTGTCATAAACAAAAATACATTATCAAATCTTACTTTTCTTCCTCGTGAATCAGTTAAAACTCCTTCATCTAATACTTGTAAAAATAGTTTAATTACTTCTTTACTAGCTTTTTCAACTTCATCTAGTAAAATAACAGAATGAGGATGCATCCTAATTGTATCAAGAACCGTTAAATGATTATCAAAACCAACATATCCTGGAGGTGAACCAATAATTTTACTAATAGAATGAGCTTCTTTATATTCACTCATATCTAATCTAATAAAATTATTAACTCCATATAAATTACTAGCAAATTCTTTTACTAATAAAGTCTTCCCTACTCCAGTTTTTCCACAGAATAAAAATGATTGTATATTTGGCTTTTCTTGAAACCCTAATCTTACTTTTTTAACTATATTACAAAGATCTTTAATTATTTCATCTTGACCTAAAACACTATTTAATAAATTTTTCTCAAGATTATTAAGAACTACTCTACTTCCTTTTGTTATTTCATAAACTGGTATTTTTGTTTTTAAGTAAATAACTTCTGCAACCATTTCCTTAGTTATTTTCTTAGGTGTTTTCTTAGTTAAAAGTTTAAGTTCTAATTCATTTTTCTTAGTAAGAAGTTCTTTTTCTTTTTCTTTATAAGTTGAAGCTAAAGTAAAATCTTGTTTCATAATCGCTTTCTTTTTATTATTAATAACATCTTGTAATTCATTTGATAAAGAGACTAACAAAGCATCATCTTTTCCTTCTAACAAAGAAGCTTTAGTACATACTTCATCTAAAATATCAATCGCTTTATCAGGTTGATAATATTCATAAATATAAGTATTACTTAAATCAACAATTATATCTATCACTTCATCACTAATACTAACAAAATGATACGCTTCATATAAAGGTTTTAATTTCTTTAAAATTTCCTTAGTTTTACTAACATCAGGCTCTTCAACCATAATAAGCTGAAACCTTCTATTAAGAGCTTTATCTTTCTCAATAAAATTATGATACTCAGAAGTAGTAGTCGCTCCAATTAATTGAATTTTTCCTCTTGCTAAAGCTGGTTTAATGATATTTGAAGCATCAATCGCTCCTTCTGCTCCACCTGCTCCTACAATTGTATGGATTTCATCTATAAAGATAATTATATCTTCATTATCCTCAAGTTCTTTAAGAATTTTAGAAATTCTCTCTTCAAACTCACCCCGATATTTTGTACCTGCAACTAAATTAGCCATAGGTAATGATAAAATAGTCTTACCTCTAAGCATTTTTGGAACACTATTATTAACAATCTTTCTAGCTAACTCTTCTACAATTGCTGTTTTCCCTACTCCTGCTTCTCCAATTAATAAAGGATTATTCTTACCCCTTCGACACAATATTTCAATAAGGCTCTTTAACTCTTCATCTCTTCCAATAACAGGATCAACTTCATTATTAATAACTTTCTTATTTAAATTAATTGCAAATTCATTAACTAATAACTTTTTATGAGTTAATTTCTTCGTAGTCTTATTATCTTTAACTAAATTATCATAAATTTCATCAACATCAAGATTAAGACCAATTAAAAGCCTGATCGCTACTCCTTCCCCTTCTTCTAAAATAGCAAGCAACAACTCAGTAACACTAACTTCTGTTTCACATTTCTCTTTACTATTTAAAACTGCTGTTTCAATAACTCTTTTCAAAAGAGGCGTATACAAAAACCATTCATTCGCTTCTTTTCCAATTCCTACAATCTTAATTAATTCCTGCTTAAAAATATCATAAGTTATTTTATAATTAGCAAATTCCTTAGTTATTTCTAAATTTTTCATTGATAATATTGCTAAAAACAAATGCTCACTACCTACATAAGGATGTCTTAAATTATTCATCTCTGCTTTCGCTAATATTAAAGCTTTCTGTGCTTCTTCACTAAATCTTGAAAACATATTTTTCCTCCAATCTATTTATATTTTAGTAAGAAAGCTCCATTGTAATCAAGAAATAGAAGCCCCAAAAAAATGACAAAAAAAAGACCAAAAGGTCTTTAGATTAATAATATAATGGTAAATGTAATAAATGCTACTACAAGTAATGCTACTAATAGTTTCCAAATATATTTTAACCAATCTTTATAAGATACTTTTGTATAAGCTAATGTTAACATAAGTGGAATACTAGTAGGAGCAACTAAAGTAACAATACCATATAATGTTTGGAAAATAACAGCAATAAGTTGATAATTAGAAGTATCAGTAACTACACTTACAAAATAAGGTAGTACACTATTAAAGGCATATAATGGATCACCATTAAAGATACTAGAAATAATAACAACTAAACCTGTTGTAAAGACATTAAAGCCTTTAGTTAAGCCTAAAATAACTTTATAAATAACTAATTGATATGGATTATATGTTGTAAGTACTAAGCATGTATAAATTAGTAATAAAATTACAGCAGGTATAAAAGCTTTTTTAATACCTTTTCCAAAGCCATCAAGCACATCATCCCATTTAATTTTGTAAACAAATTTTAATAAGATAATTGCTACTAATAAAATAGTTGTAATTTCAGCTAGACTAAAATATCCAAATGGAGCAATACTAGCACCTAAAATCTTACTAAATATAGGGAATCCAAATAATTCGAAATTTGTAACAGCTTCAGTAATATCATCAAATAAGCTGATAGAAAATGCTGGACTCCAAGAAATAAATCCTAAAATTACTACTAATAAGATTAAATCAAAAATTACAACTAATGGCCATACTTTCTTCTTATCCTTATCTTTAGCTTTTAAAACTTCAGGAATAAAGTCATCTTTATCTTCGCATTTTTTAGTACTTTCTTTCTTTCCAAATTTTAAAACACTAAATGCAAGTAAAGCTATTCCTAATACTAAAAGGATAACTTTAGCAATAATTAAATCTGTAAGTTCTACAGATAAATATTGTTGTAATACTTGTACTGTACTATAAGCAAAAGTAGTTCCCATTAAACCAACAGCTACACTACCTGCAGTTACAGCAACTGCTGCTACTTTATTATATCCAAGCATTAAAACTAAAGAAATAATGAATGGGAATAATAATAGTAAGGCAAATTGTAATCCTGCAAATGATGTTAATATAGCTAATAAAGCCATAATTACAACAATACATATTGCTTCTTTACCTTTAAACTTTTTAGTTAAGCTATCAAGAAGTTTACGGTAAGCTCCTGTTTTATATAACACACCATAAAATCCTCCTACAACAAGAACAAATACTGCCATATAACCAAAATAGCCAAATATTGTAGATTGATATTGATAAGATAAAAGATCAAAAATACCAACTTGATATCTACCTATTTCTGTATATTCAGTTTGATAAGTTGCACAAGGTAAAATCCATGTTAATAAAACAAAGAACAATAAAGTTATAATAACAACCTTTAGTGCATTATGCTTTTTCATATTATCTCTCCTTCCATCTATAATTATACGAATAATTCCTTTAGTTTACAAGTTTTTGACGATTTTTTTTATGAAACTTTTGTGAATTTTAAAAATTAGAGAAAAAAGCTCTAAATAATTTCTTAGAATATTTATCTTCTAAGTTAGATTCAGGATGCCACTGTACCCCTATAATGAATTTTTTATCTTTAAGTTCCACCCCCTCTATTAATCCATCACTACTTCTAGCACTGACTAAAGTATAATCTAGTTTTGGAACATGATAACTATGTCTAGAATTAACCCATATTTTTTCCTCGTTTATAATAGAATATAGTTTACTATCATTATCAATAATAACTGAATGAGCATAATCCTTATTAGGTTCTAAATGATTAATAAAAGTATTATTTTTAATAGTATTATCATAAGCTATTCTCTCATCTTTACCTAATACTTTACTTAAAACCTGCATCCCTAAACAAATACCAAGTAAAGGCTTATCCCACTTAACAGCATAATCTATAACTATTTCATCTAAGCAGTACCAAGTATCACCTCCAGGTAAAACAAAACCGTCACACAAATTAAGAATATTCTCTAAATCTTTAATCTCTTCTTCACTATAAAATGGCTCATTACAAGGACTTTTCTTACTTATATCAATATTATCAAGAGGTAATATTAATAATGGAATCCCTCCCATCTTTATAACAGCAAGTCTAATTTCTTCAACACAAATAATATTATCATCCCCACTATATAACCTTCCTACAATACCAATAATAGGTTTAATCTTAATCACCTCAAAATAAGATATGAAAAAAGATAAGAATATTTAACTCTTATCTTAACATTTTCACTTTTTCTTTAACTTTATCTAAATCATAATTAAATCTTTCTTTATCAAGTAAAAATGGTATAAATTCCTTTATATCAGGAAAAGGTATATCATCAATACTCACACTATTAGTAGCACGATTTAATAAAGGAAAAATAGAGGTATTATCAAATAACAACAAGAAATTAGATATACTATTATTTGAACAATTATAAACTTTTTTTAAAAAATCTATATTATAAAATAAACTAAGATAACAAATTAAAGCTTTATATAAATCAACTTTAACACTACTTAAAATTATATTACCTGAATCATCTCTAAGATTATATCTTGAACTAGCATCAAAACTTCCAAAAAAACTAGCATTGTCAAAATCAATTAAATGTCCTCCATCTTTATCAATCAATAAATTATCACATTGAATATCATTAAAATACATCTCATACCCATGAAAAGTATTTAACTGTCTAGAAATATCAAGACAAGCTTTAATCTTCTCTTCAATAGAAAAATCACTAGTTTTCAAAAATGGAACAGCATTTTCAAAATAATTAATAACAATACCTCTAAAAGAATCATATAAAAACACTTCATCAATAGGTAACCCACTACCCAAAATATAAGGTTTATTTAATAAATACTCAAGTTTTTCTTTAGTACCTATTTTTAAATAATAATAATATTTAATTAAAAAGTTTCCATTTCTTTTAAATTCTGCCGTTCGACTATCAAAAAGCTTTTCTAAACTAGAATACCATTCATAACTTACATTCATAGCAAACCCCCTTGTTATTTTATTTATCTATAGGTTTCATTGTTGGAAATAATATAACATCACGAATACTTTCTTGTTCTGTAAAGAACATTATAAGTCTATCTATTCCATAACCAATACCACCAGCAGGAGGCATACCATACTCTAAAGCTTCAATAAAATCCATATCAATATCATTAGCTTCTTGATTACCTAAATCTTTTTCTTTTAATTGGTCTTCAAATCTTTCTAACTGATCAATTGGATCATTAAGTTCAGTATAAGCATTTGCAAATTCTCTACCACCGATAAAAAGTTCAAATCTATCAACAAATCTTGGATCATCTTTACTTCTTTTAGTAAGTGGAGAAATCTCTACTGGATGTCCATATAAGAATGTTGGTTGAATCAAAGTTTCTTCCACATACTTTTCAAAGAATAAATTAATAATATGTCCCACTGCCTTTTCATGTTCTTGAACTTCTATTTTATGTTCACGAGCAAGTTCAAGGGCCTCTTCTAAAGAAATTTCCTTTTTAAAATCAATACCTGTCTTTTCTTTAATTGCATCAACCATACTAATTCTCTTCCATGGTCCATTTAAATTAATATCATAGTTATTAAAATGATAATCCATTTTACCAATAACATTCTCTGCAATATTAACAAACATCTTCTCAGTTAAATCCATCATACCTTCTAAATCAGAATAAGCTTCATAAACTTCCATAAGTGTAAACTCTGGATTATGTCTTGTATCCATACCTTCATTTCTAAAAGTACGTCCTATTTCATAAACCTTTTCCATACCTCCAACTAAAAGTCTTTTTAAAGGTAATTCTAAAGCTATTCTAAGATACATATCCAAATCTTGACTATTATGATGGGTAACAAAAGGACGAGCAGAAGCTCCTGTTAATAATGTTGATAAAACAGGTGTCTCTACTTCTACAAACCCTTTATTATCTAAAAAGTTTTGAATAGAACGAATAATCTTAGGTCTTAAGAAAGCAACTCTTCTAGATTCATCATTCATTATTAAATCAACATAACGTCTTCTATATCTTTCTTCAACATCAGTAAGTCCATGAAACTTTTCAGGAAGGGGTCTTAAAGCCTTAACTAAAGGAGTATACTCTAAACATTTAATAGTAACTTCCCCAGTTCTTGTCTTCATAACTTTACCATAAACACCAACAATATCTCCAATATCAGCACTTTTAAATAAGGTATAGATATCTTCTCCTACATCGTTAATAGATATATATACTTGTATATTACCAGTCTTATCTTTTAAAGAGAAAAACGAAGCTTTCCCCATTTTTCTAATAAACATAATTCTACCAGCAACTTTAACTGTATCAGTCATATTTTCAAATTCATCATGATCTACATTTGCATATTTTTCTCTTATATCATTAGCATAATCTTCTCTATCATATCGACTTCCAAAAGGATCATATCCTAACTCTTTTAAAGATGCTAACTTCTCTCTTCTAACTAATTCTTGTTCACTTAACTTCCGCTCTCGCATAAAACATCCTCCTTCACTGTATCAGCTTGTACTACTTCAGTCTTACAAACTTTATCATGTAATCCTTGGGAATCCTTAGTAAATGCTATCATCATTAAACTAATAAAAAGCACTAAATACTGAATACCACCAATTAAACTACTAGTACTTAAATATAAATCTTTACTTAAGAAAAGAACTAAAGTAATATTAATTATATTAACTAAAATACTGTTATTAATCATACTTCTTATAAGTAAATCATTCATAGATAACTCTTTATCATTAATTTTCTTAATTTTAATTTTAAACAGTTTCTTCCCAAGAGTTTGCCCATTATTATAACATGGATAAACAACATAGTAAAGTAAACTTATAACTACTGTAACAATAGAAACGATAACGGTTTGTCTAGATATATCATAACTTAAATCAACCATTTGATTAACATATTCTTCCATCGAAACACTACCATCAACATATCCTTCTAAAACTCTATTTTGTTCTTCATAAAGTTTAGTAGCAGTATCACTAACAGGAACAAACATCGTTATAAGTGAAGTTATCATACTAAGAAGAACTAAATCTACTAAAAAAGCAAGTATTCTTTGACTAAACATAGCTTTTATCTCTAAAGATTTCTTTACTTTTTTACCTTTAGATTCTTCATCTTTAATTTTATCATAAATATCTTTCTTCATTAATTTCCTCCTTAAACTTTTCTAATACTTGTAGTATATCATAGATTGAGGTCATTTTATAAATTTTATTTTTAATTTCATTACTTCCTTTAACATTTTTTAAATACCAACCAACATGACTTCTAATCTCTAATACTGCTTGTCTTTCAGTTTTTAACTCATTTAAAAGTTTTAAATGTCTAATACACATATCAATTTTATCAATAGTTGTAGGTTGTGTATAAGGCTTACCCTCTAAGTATAAAACAGTATTTCTAATAATCCATGGATTACCTAAAGCAGCTCTTCCTATCATAATAGCATCACAACCTGTATAATCTAACATCTCTTTAGCTTTCTCTGGACTAGTAACATCACCATTACCAATTACTGGAATTTTAACGTTATTTTTGACATCTCTAATTATATCCCAATCTGCTTTACCAGAATATCCTTGACTTCTCGTTCTCCCATGTATACAAATAGCACTAGCACCAGCTTCTTCACACACTCTAGCAATATGAACTGCATTAATATGATTATTATCCCATCCACTACGTATTTTAACAGTAACAGGACATTTAACCGCTTTTACAACAGCACTGACTATTTCTTTTACCTTACTAGGATCTTTAAGTAAAGCACTACCTGCTTGTGCTCTTAAAGCCACTTTAGGAACAGGACACCCCATATTAATATCAATAATATCAGGTCTCATTTCTTTCTCTATATACTTAGCTGAGTATACAAAACTATCTACATCACTACCAAATATCTGTTGTGTAATAGGACGCTCAACATCTTCCATATAAAGCATATCAATAGTCTTTTTATTATCATAGCATATCGCCTTATCACTAACCATTTCAGCATAAATAAGACCACAGCCCATCTCTTTAACAATCTTACGATATGCACTATTACAAATACCTGCCATAGGAGCAAGTACAACTCTATTATCTATTTCTACATTACCTATTTTCCACATAAAATCACCTAACACTTGTAAAATATAAACTTTTATGTTACTATGAATATGTAAAAGAAATTTACATAAACTATTAAGGGAACGTTCAACATTGCCTTGTTGAATGTCTACCTCATTATTTATTTTTTAGTGATAGACATTTGGTCTTTAAAAAGATCAAGTGTCATTTTTTTATTACTATTATCAATATGATAACCAGAGATAAAATGATAGAGATATGCTTAAGTACTTTTAATACAAAGATACGTTTATTCATATCTATCAAACCTCCTTTCAAGGAGGTAGACACTCAACTGTTGAAGTTCCCTTACGCACAGTATATACTAAAGACAATCTTGATACAAATATTTTTCACACAAATTAGATACTTTCATTTTTTAACACTATTACGATATAAAGTTAATACTTTAGATGAATACCCTATATTTTCCTTAGCTTCCTTCATAACCTGTAAATTAAAAATATCTCTTGAACAGTCATATTCATTTTTTTTAACTAAATTATAAAGATGAAAAGGTGTTTCTCTACTAACTATATCATCTAAAACAATATTTTTATAATTACCTTGCTCAAGGAAATGCAAACCTACCAAATCTTTATTATGTAAAACTAATAAGTTAGGAAATCTATACCAATCAATATCATCAGTATACGAATAAGCCTTTTCATAATTATCAAGTGGTAATAATGCATATGGACTAAATACATCTAATTTATCATTTGTCGTCTTTACCTGTGTTATATTACAATCTAAACATTCACTATTATAATACTTTCTTAATAGATTATCTCTAACTACCATTTGGTATCTAGTTTCACTACTACTAGTTATTAAATTAGCATAAAAATCTTTATTTTTACTTTTTAATCTCCACTCATCTACTACCCCACCATTTAACAAAGAGTCAATTAAATCTTTATTAACAGTTTCCAACTCATAAAATCTTCTTCTTAAATGTTCTTCTTTATATTTTTTAATTTCTGCTTTTATCCCCTTTAATTCATAAACCAATAATTTAGTTCTTTCCTCATTAAATTCATATAATTCCATTATCTAT
The DNA here is from genome assembly GCA_949284575.1 of uncultured bacterium. Taxonomy (GTDB): domain Bacteria; phylum Bacillota_I; class Bacilli_A; order RF39; family UBA660; genus Onthousia. The sequence continues at coordinate 13,490 of CASDWO010000064.1, read as the reverse complement.
TACCTCCAACTTCTCTTTTATCTTTTAACAAATCTCTTATCTCTTCAAGTAACACCACTTGTTCATCCCTTTTCTTCTCTTCTTTTTTATGTTCTATTCCTAATTTTTTATCTGCCTTATCTCTTATATTAGTAACTATCTTAACCATTACAAATATACAAACAGAAATAATTAAAAAGTCGACAATACTCTGTATAAAAGAACCATACATAATAGAAGCATCACCTATTTTAATAGATAAACCACTAAAGTCAAGTCCTCCTAAAAGAACACCAAGTAAAGGCATAAATATATCATCTACTAAACTACTAACTATTTTAGAAAAAGCTCCTCCTATAATAACACCAATAGCCATATCTAAAACAGCACCTCTGCTAATGAATTTTCTAAATTCCCCCAACTCTTTTTCAAAAGCTTTCTTTGCTTTCATTACTACACCTCTATTCTTTTTTTCCACAAATCAGTGGATAACTGTTTTTATAATACAGAAAAAAGAACTATTTTTCAAGTTCTTTTATAAGTTCTGCTTTATTCATCTTAGAGTATCCTTTAACACCCTTTTCTTTAGCAAGTTCTTTTAATCTAGTTAAACTCATATTTTCATAACTAGTCTCTCCATCTTCTAAAGGCATCTCTTTATGTTCTACTAAGTAATCAATTTGCTCTTTAGTTAAAGTTTCATACTCTAATAATGTCTTAGCAAGTAAATCAAGTAAATCTCTATTTTCTTTAATTATCTTAGTTGCTTCATCATAACATTTATCAATAATCTTACGCATTTCTTGATCTATTTCATGAGCTACTTCATTAGAGAAGTTACGAGTCTTAGCATAATCTCTTCCTAAGAAAGCACTACCTTCCCTTTCTTCTAATTGCATAGGTCCTAAATCACTCATACCATATTCAGTAACCATTGCTCTTGCTATCTTAGTAGCTTTTTCAAAGTCATTTTGCGCACCAGTTGTAACTTCACCAAAGACAACTTCTTCACTAACACGCCCTGCAAGTAAACCTGTAATTTCTTCAAGTAAATCAGTCTTAGTCTTACATATCTTCTCTTCACTAGGAATCATCATATTATAGCCACCAGCAGATCCACGTGGAATAATAGTAACTTTTTGAACATCACTAGCTCCTTTTAATTTAATACCAACAACAGCATGTCCTGATTCATGATAAGCAACTAATCTTCTATCATTCTCACTTCTATTAGCACTATTCTTAGCAGGTCCCATTAATACTCTATCACTTGCTTCATCAATCTCACTCATCGTAATAGCATCTTTATTTCGTCTAACGGCAAGAAGTGCTGCTTCATTAAGTAAGTTTTCAAGGTCAGCTCCAGAATATCCTGGAGTTCTCTTAGCCAAAGCTGGAATATTAACTCCTTCTGCTAATACTTTATTACGAGCATGTACTTTAAGGATTTCTTCACGTCCTTTAACATCTGGTAAATTAACAGTAACTTGTCTATCAAATCTACCTGGACGAAGAAGTGCAGGGTCTAAAACATCAGGTCTATTAGTAGCAGCGATAATAATGATACCCTCATTTTCTCCAAATCCATCCATCTCTGTAAGTAATTGGTTTAATGTTTGTTCTCTTTCATCATGTCCTCCACCAATACCAGTACCACGTTGTCTACCTACAGCATCAATTTCATCTATAAAGATAAGACAAGGAGCAGTTCTTTTCGCTTGTTGAAACATATCACGAACACGACTTGCACCAACACCTACGAATAATTCCACAAAATCAGATCCACTAATATAGTAGAATGGAACATTAGCTTCTCCTGCTACAGCACGAGCAAGTAATGTTTTACCTGTTCCTGGAGGACCATATAAAAGTACGCCTTTAGGAATTCTTGCTCCTAATTTTTGGAACTTCTTAGGATTCTTTAAAAAGTCTATTAATTCTTTAACTTCTTCTTTTTCTTCATTAAGTCCTGCTACATCTTTAAATGTAACTTTATTTTTATCACTTGATAACTTAGCTTTACTCTTACCAAAATCAAATGAATTTTTACCTCCACCCATTTGTTTACTTAAAAACCAAAAGGCAAAAAATGCTAAAATCGCAATAGGTAAAATATTAACAATTACCAAAAGAACAGTACTAGATTCTGGATCTGTATTAGTAACAAACTCAAAATCATCCTTCTTACTTGCATCTACTAATTGTTTCATTACTTGATCAGATAATGGAACCCTTACAAAGAAGCTCTCATTTTCAGCATAATCATCTAAAGTACCAGTTATTTCATAAACTTTAGCACGATCTCTTGGTGTTACCTCTATACTCTTTACTTCTTTATCATCAAGATAATTCATAAACTCATCATAGTTTAAGAAATTAACTTTTTGATTAGCTACACTGACAAAATAAATAATTCCAAGCATAACTAATAGTAAAAAAACGTAAGGAAGTAACCCTTTTTTTACAGTTTTTTTATTTATATTCATTAAAATCTCTCCTTTTCACTATTCATATTTCAGTATTATATCATAAAACTCTTCATTAGTCTTATCAAATTTAGATTTTTTTAATCCTGGTACAAAAACAATATGACCGCGACTATCAACTACTATAGGCCACAAATCCCTTTCAGCGGGAGATATTTTATAATCTATAAAAATATCTTTAATTTTTTTATGTCCTCCTCCTTTAATAATCATAACATCTCCAAGTTTTCTCGTTCTAACAATTAATGGTAACAATACATCTTTACTAGATAATTTAATAATATTATTACTATTACCTTTAACTTCATTTAAAACCTTTAACTTATGACCATTAGGAAGTAAAACATCATCACTAATTTCAATTTCATAACTACTTAAAAGAACAGGATTACGTGTTATTGTTAAAATATTATAATTTTTAACAACTATTACATCATTAGGAAGATTAACTTTAGCATTACTTTTTTTACTAGTAATAAGTTTTTTTATTAATTCTAGATGTCTATCATTTATTAGTATTAAATCATCTTGATAAAAACTAGAAATAAATCTCTCTAATACAATTCTTTTTAAGAATTTATTAATCTCTAAGTATTTATCAATATAAAGTTTATCATCACTAACTACTTTAGAAATAGCTTTTAAAGCTTCCTCTTCTATAAATTCATCAGCTTCACTTAAAATCTTACTAAATTTTAAATATTTTTTATGAATCTCTTTATCTTCATTTTTCAAAAAAGGTAATACTACTTTTCTATATCTATTACGTGTATAAACATCACTAAAATTACTTTTATCAACAGCATAACTAATCATATTTTTATGACAATAATTAACAAGTTCATCTTTAGTATATTCAATAAAAGGTCTATAAATGTAATATGAAGACATCTTCACTAATTTTTGAAAACCACTATAACCTTTTAAAGTAGATCCTCTAGCAATTCTCATAAGTATTGTTTCCATCAAATCATCACCATGATGAGCAGTTAAAAGGTATTTAGCATTATATTTTTTAATAACTTCTTCAAAAAAACCATATCTTATATTTCTCGCTTCATTATGAAAATTATCATCACCATATTTTTCTATTTTCATATATTCAAAAATAACATTGTGTTTTAAACAAAATGCTTCTAATTCTTCTTTTTCCCGTTCACTTTCTTTTCTTTTCGCATGATTAACATGAGCACAAACTAAAACTACATTATGTTTTTTTCTATATTCTAGCAAAGTCTTAAATAATGCCATTGAATCAGGTCCATAAGAGCACCCAAATACTAAAAAATCATTATCTAAAACTTTAATATCCTTATATAATTTTTCTATATCCATGACTACTTCAAAGCCCCCTAATTTCTAATCATCTTCAGGAATCTTTAATATATATTCCCCATCTTTACTATAAAAATATTTTTCTCTTGCATATCTAGCTACATAATCAGAATCCTGTAATTTATTAACATCTACTTTCAATTCCTCTTCTTTATCTTTTAAAGCAGCTAACTCTTTTTTTAGTTCTTTCTTTTCTTGATATTTACTATATATTTCCGTCCAATATCTAAAAATATTGAAAGTTGTAAATGTAATTACAGCAAAAGAAAGTGAAAGTAAAATAACAGGTCCTAACTTTTTCTTTTTCTTTTTTGTCCTAGCCATTTTAACACCCACTTTCCTAACATATATTATAGTATTAAAAAAAGACTTAAGCAATAATTACTAGTCTTTCTTTACATTTTTAGGCAGTTTCTCCTTCTTTTTCTCTATTTTAAAGAATTTTCTAAATTTTTTAGTTAAATTAAAAAAAAGAAAAAAACCTAAAATTATTAACAAATAAAAATATGGATGAACAATACCATTATTTATCTTTTTTAACCCAATAAAATAGATCAAAACTAAATCTACTACAAGAACTACATTTATTATTATTCTATTAACTATAGAAGTTTTAAATAACAAATTATAATTAAAATTATAGATGAAAGCTAAAAAAATTCCAAAAATAAAAGAAAATAACAAAGCAATAAACTGTAACTTTAAATCCATTATTTAAATAAGCGATTAAAGACGCTATTTCCTTCTTTTTCTTTTTTATTATCATCCATATATGAAAAACCTTTTATTAGTCCTTTAATAGAAACATTACCAGATAATGTATCTAATTTAACCAGTTCTAATTCTTCTCCTTTAACTACTAAAAAACCCATAATTGTTTCAAGTAAAAATTCTTCACTATCAAAATTAACAATCTTTTTAACTCCTGTAATAAGCAAATTCTTTCTTTCTGTTAAAGTTATACTATGATTATAATTATTTATAATTGCTTCTTTCGTTTCCATATCATCACCTAGTTAATTATATGCAAGTAAAAAAAATATAGACTAAAAAAAGAAGTCTAAGCTTCTTCATTTGTTTCATCTTTAATTTTATTATATTCTTCAATAATTTTATCTTGAAACATCGCTCTAACTTCAGGATTAATTGGATGAGCTATATCACGATATCCACCAGTTTGTGTCTTCTTACTAGGCATAGCGATAAAAAGACCATTATCTCCTTCTATAATTCTAATATCATGAACAGCAAAAGAATCATCAAGTAGAACAGATGCTATTCCTTTCATACGACTTCCTTCTTTTTCAATTTTTCGTACATTTACAGATGTAATTTTCATTGTCGACTCCTCCTTTTAAGTAATTATTACTTTATAACATTATTTTATAATAACTATTAAACTTTTGCAAGAGTTTTCACTTAATTATTTCTAAACTAGAGGTAACTAAGTCACTATACGAAAAAGATTTTATATGATTAGCATCATCTACTAATTTTACTAAAAAAATAGCAGGATAAGTTTCTATTATTTCTCCATCAAACTCAACAATTTGATTTCTACTACCATTAAATTTAAAATGCAAGATCTCCCCTTCTTTAAGTTTTACATCTTCTCTTATTTTATCAATATTCATCTTGGATACCCCACATACATAACACCTGGTGTAATAATACCACCAACTCCTGCACTACCATAATGTGTCTTTTCAATTACTGAAAGTAAATCAATTTCTTTATTTTTAGGAGATAAAGCAATACTGCTAGCAATAATAGCAGGATCAAGAGCATGAATATTAATACGTTTAGGACTTGAAGCAAAATTAGCACCAGCTTTAATTAAATCCTCATAAAAAGATTGACAAGCTCCTGCAATAATAATTAACTTATCTTGATTTCTTTCAAACTCTCTAGCTTTTATTGTCGCTTTTACAAAATTTTCCGAATTTTGATAACTATTTATTTCATTCTTATCTTTATTCTTTTTAAAAGAATCATGACCTGTAATAACTAGAATATCTGGTTTATACTCATTTAAGCAATTACATATCTCTTTTTCCATATCACTTTCTAATAAATTAACCCCATAAGCTTCTAAATGCATCTCTTTATAAAAATCAATACATCTTTTTAAGTAATCTTTATCACCATCAATATGAAGAATCTTTCCAGGTAAATAAAAATATTCACTTCTATCTAAACTAAGCATCGTTTTAACTTTTAAAATATCATTTCTATCATCACTATTACTATTATTAACATCAACTAAAACTAAATCATCTAAAGTACTATCAGCATAAAGTCTAACATCTTTTCCTTTTAAATAAGCAAGAGAATCATTTATATCAACAATGACAAATAAAATATCATTATTATATGATTTTCTAGTTACAAAGTCACCTACTTTAAACATAAAATCACCCAATAAATATTATGTAAAAAGCAATATAAATATACTAAAATAATTTATTAGCTATTGCTACAAAAATCTTATAATCTAACTCTTCTGCTCTAACTGTTAAATCATAGTTATATAACTTTAAAACTTCTTCTATTTTTTCTAAATCATATTGTTTTAAGTTATTCCTTAACATCTTTCTTTTAAATTTAAAACTCTCATGAACTAATTTAAGAAACTCTTTCTCATTATTTAAATGTTCTTTATGCTCTTTTAAACTAAAAGAAACTACAACACTATCAACATTAGGACGCGGAGTAAACTGATTCCTATCAACTAAAAAATCTTTTTTTATATTAAAATAATAATTTAAAATAACTGTAAGAGCTCCATAACTCTTTGATCCTGTTTTACTACAAAACCTCTCTCCAACTTCTTTTTGAACTAACAAAACAATCTTTTTAAACTTTAACTTACTTTCTATAAGTTTAAAAATAATCGGTGTAGTAATATAATATGGAATATTACTTACAAAATACAAATTCTCATAATGAAAAGAAGAACTTAATTCTTTTTCTAAATCTATCTTTAAAAAGTCTTCAAAAACTATTTTAACATTATTAAAGTCCTTAAAACGTTCTTCTAAAACATCTTTTAAAGTATAATCTATCTCATATGCTAAAACTTGACTATCTTTATAAGTATCAGCTAAAAAATAAGTTAGATTTCCACTTCCAGGCCCTACTTCCATAATTAAAGAATTAGGATAAACTTCAGCACAGAATACAATTTTTTTAAGAATCTCTTTATTATTTAAAAAATTTTGTCCAAATCTTTTCTTAAAAGTAAAATTCTCCATCAATATCACCTCTAGTTAAATATCATATAATTATCTAAGAAAAAAGACAACTCTAAAAATTGTCTCTTTAAAAATTAATCAGTCACTTGTTTTTTCTCTTTATATTTAAACATAAATAAAATATTAACAAAAATTAAACCATAAATTAAAATTTTTATATATGCAATAAAATTATCAAAAAAATTAAAATCGATATTATAGCCATACTTAGTTGCTAACACCAAATTAGAATCAAACATAGCTCTATAACAAGCAAAAGCAATAGTAAATAATGCTAAAGAACAAGTCAAATTATAAAATAAGTTTTTTGTAACTCCTTCTTGTTTAAAGAGCATATTAATAATAAATACAATTAATAATAATACATAAGGTATAAGTTCAGGAATAATAGACACCATACTCTTACTCAACCTAGTATTCATTCTAATTAAAATGAATAAAGTTAGTCCAAAAGCTGCAATTAATAATATAAACTTTAAAATATAAAATAAACCATTAAATATCTTTTTCATTTTAGCCTCCTGTAACTACGGTTCTATACCAATCAGATATTAATACTAATAAATCAAGTGTATCTTGATAATTACCAATAATTTCATAATAACTATCATCTACTATATTAAAGAAATTATTCTTATTATTAGAAGTAGTATAATAAAAATGATCTGAATTTTCTAAATTATTTTCTACATAACTTAAAGAAGTAATTAACATATCAGCATTTAAATCAACATAAGGCTTAATTATATTATAATTAGGAAGAGTAGCAACCGCAGCAGAATTAAACATTGCTTTTACCTGCATTACTAAACAATTATTTAAAATTTTATTATTATAAGTTCTTAAAAGATTATAAGTATCTAAAATACTAATCTCATTATCATTAAAATAATTCATCATCTCTTCACTTTCAATAGCTTCTACACAAGACTCTAATTTTATCTTAACATTATTAAGTCCATAAATATTATTATTACCTGTATAAGTACTTTGATCATAAACACTAATATTATTTTTTATAGTTTGTAATTTACTTTCAATATCAGCTTTAGTAGTAGCATTAAAAGAAGTCATATCAGTTTCATATTTTAGCTCTTCAAAATGATAAAAATTAATAAATAAAAGGAAAAAGGTAAGACCAAATATTAAACCCGTAAAAGCATACCCTATTATATTAATATAATCTAACAATATCTTTTTCATTCGTTATCCTCCACAGTTCTAATTTGAATATCATAATGATAATATTTATTTTGCCATTCTGTATTTATAGCACTTTCACTTACATAAACTCTTAAATGATAATTATTTATTGCATTTTCCATTATTACTCTTTTATCTAAAACATTATTTTCAATTTCACTTAATAACCCTGTTTTTATAATTTGTCCATTAAGTATCAATTGATAACCAAGTTGCTCTCTACTAAGCAATTCTTTACTGCTAAAGGATGGATCATCACTAATAACTGCATCTTCTATTAATACTTCATACGTACTTTGTTTATCACTTGTATTTTGTAATGAGAATTTATATGGAGTTAAATTATCAACTTCATCTTCACTAATAGGAATTAATCCTCCTTCATTAATTGTATTATTATTATCATCAAGTTGTATTTTTATTGTTGTTAATGGTTCATTTTCAACAGGCTCCTTATAAAAGAAATCATACCATAAAACTGACATTCCAAATATAAAAGCAAACAATATAATTCCTGCTACTATTAACAAAATCATTTTTTTCATTTATTAAATCTCCTTTTACTATCTTTATTACCTGATTTTTTCTTTTTATCAGTAATCTTTTTATAAGTCAATTTTTTTCTATTATCTAAAGTCTTATTATTATCATTTGCTGAAGAACGTAAAGTTTTAATTAATTTGTAAATATCATAACCAATAATTAGAAGAGCTGGCACAACCACTATCGCTACCCAACCTAATATTGAACCTAAATAATATTGAATATAACCAATTTTAGGTATTCTAAATAATACTTTACCATAAACATCATCAAAACTAATTCTTGATGAATCCTGTGTATTATTATTATCTCCTTTAGTTGTATATAAATATTTACCATTACTAGTTTTTTCTACATCAACAACTCTATGAGTAACTAAAACACCTGAATATCTATAATCTGTCGAATTAAAAGTTATTATATCACCTTTTTTAATGTCTGTAGGTTCATCTGCTCTTTTAATAACAATAACATCAAGTACATTAATAGTTGGTGTCATACTAGGACTAACTATTGTATATGCAGAAAAAAGATCTTTTTTATTATTACCAGCTTTTACATTATGCCTTTTATCAATAAAGTTAATTACAAATACTGAAAAAACAATAATCATAATTAAACATATTGAATACATAAGTACTGTTAAAGCAAAATGAACAGCCTTCTTTACTTTAGGCACAAGCTCTTTAAATTTATCTTTCAAGTTCTCACCCTCTTAATATTCCATTTTAAAGCAAAAAGAAACAAAATATTTATTTTGCTATATCAACTTTAGCTTTAACAGATACTCTAACACCGAAATTCTTTGGTAATTCTCCTAAAACTGTACCTTCTGCTACCCACATTCTTAAACGATAGTTAACTGTTGAAGTCTCTGTAAAAGTACCTTTATCTAATAACATTTTACCTGCTTCTGTTCCTAAATCAGTTTTTTCTTTTAATGGAACAAAATTACTAGGAGCCATAACTTCTTCATAAGAATCACCAACTTTTCTCTCAAGATATAATCTTACTTCATCATTAGAAAGAGTAGAACTATTTACTTTTTCAGCCGCAATTTCATAATTAGCACTAAGACCACGAGAAAAATCAGCAGAAACTGTAAAATCAAAATATTGATTCTCATCTGTTAAAACTTTACCTACTTCATCATTTATAGGAAAAGCATCAGTAATATTAATACCATTCGTATTTTCTGTATAGTTTAAATAAACACTACCCGTACTAATAGTATTAACATTCTTGCGTTCTTCATTATAAGTATAAGTAAAAGTTGCAACAGAAATACCAATAACTGCTATTATAAATATCAATAATGATATAACTATAATAAAGAGCTTTGAATCATTCTCATTTTTTTGATTATTTTGATTAGCATAATTATTATCCATAATAACACTCCTCTAGCATAATTTAATTGTAACACATGAACTTTTTTTGGTAAAGAAAAAAGTGTATTAAATACACTCTTATTTTCTATATGTTAATACCACCATAAACATTAACACGCAATTTATAACTTTGAATACTATCATCCAAATTATAATTCTTATCAATCCACATTCTTAAACGATAAGTATTAGAAGTATTTTTTGTATAACTACCTGATTTTAAAATATATTGACCACTAGGTGCATAACTTTCATTACCAGTTTTACTTAATGCTGAAACATTTGTAGGAGGTAATACTTCAATTTCATTGTTAGCACTAATATCAGTTAAATATACTTTAATAGCTGAATCAGGTAATGTACTATCACTTTCTTTACTTACAGATATAACATAACTAATTGGACTATTCTCTTTAGTTGTAGCACTAACTGTAAAATCAAAATACTCATTAGGTTGACTTAAAGCTTTACCTTCTTCATCCGTCATTGGATAAGCATCATAAAGATTAATTCCATTAGTTAACTCACTATAACTCATCATCATACTTCCAGTAGTCACAGAATTTACTTTCTCTCCATCTTTACTATAAAAGACAGCTGCATATGATACACCAATAACTGCTATTATTAATATAAGTATTGCTAAGACTGTTAAAATAAGTTGATTAGAATTACGTTTTTTCTCCGCATTATTCATTTCTGCCCATCTCCTCTATAATAAAACTATAACATAGTTACAAATTCTAAGCAATAATTAAAATTAAATAAAATTATATATTTACAAAAAAAAGCATTTTTAATGCTCTTTTATTTAGCAGCTGCAGCTCCATATACATTTACTTTTAACATATATGTTCCAGAACTTTCAAGATCACTATAATCATCAGCTACCCACATTCTTAAACGATAACTTGTATTCTTAGAAGCTTGTAAAGTACCAGTTGTAAGTTCATATTCATCTGCAGGAGCTCCTGATAATTCACCAGCTGTTGTTTTTGTTAAAGCACTTACCTTTGTAGGTGCTAATACATCTGACTCACTACCACTAGTATAGTCAGTTAGATATACTTTAACAGCTGAATCAGGTAATGTACTACCACCATCTTTAACTGCAGTAATAGCATAATTAATAGTTACATCTTCACCATCAATTGTTGCATTAACTGAGAAATCGAAAGTATTACCAGTTCCAGTAAGTTGTTTACCTTGCTCATCAGTCATAGGTAAAGCATTTACTAAGTTAATAGCATTTACAGGTTCGCTATAACTCATGGTAATTGTACCTGTAGTAATTGTATTAACCTTTTCACCGGTTTGCCCGAATTGAAAAGCTGCAAAAGATACTCCTATAACAGCTACTACTAATATAGCAACTCCCAATACAGATAATAATATTTGTCTTGAATTATTTTGATCCATATGCTAGACCTCCTTCTACAATATAACTATAACATATTTTACTTTGCTTTAGCAATAGATTTTTTTCTTGTTAACAAAATTTTATTATGTCTAACATTAGTATTCTTCAAAAAAAGAAAATAATACACATAAAATGCATATTATTAATATTTACCATCCATATCTAATTAATTCAAATTTTATATTACTACTAGTAGCAAATCCTTCTAAATTAGACTGACTAGTAAAAAGTAAATCCATATGATTACCTTTAACCGCTCCACCTCTATCCATAACAATAGCAAGAATAGGCTCGCTATATATATTGATTCCACTTATTCTTACAATGCTACCACAAGGAATAGAACGATCAGCAGCAACTACTCTTACTTTACCATAATCTTGATCTTCAAAATAAATATTTCCATTTTTAAAATTTTGCCGTGGCGGACAAGCACTATTACCAGAACATCCTGGACAATCTGGACCATACGCTGTAAGTTTACCCATAAAAGCTACAGGTGATGTACTAGCAACTTGCATTGCTTCGTTAAAAGTAGGAAAAACAACTATTTCTTTTTCTTTTAATGATTCTTTAATCGAATTATATTTATTAACTATATGAACTGCTTGTAAAGATTTAACACTATTTAAATTTGATGTATTTATAACAGTTAAACTATTACCAGATAATATAATAAACCCCATAACAAAAACCAAAATAACAGTTCCTAAATATTTAACAAATCTACTTCCCACTAGCATCTACCTCATTTTCTTATAATAAAAGAATAGCACTACTTATTATTAAAGTCAAACAAACTATTAGCATTTCTAGTAGTTATTTCTATTACATCTTTAGGATCCATTTCTTTTATAGAAGCAAGTTCTAAAACAACATATTTTAAATATTTAGATGAATTCTTTTTCCCTCTATAAGGAACAGGAGTAAGATAAGGACTATCAGTCTCAAGTACAATATTATCTAAAGATAAAGATTTAATTATCTCTTTTAATTTAGAATTTTTAAAAGTTAAAACTCCACCTATTCCTAAATAAAAGCCCATTTTTATATAAATATTAGCAGTTTCTAAACTTCCACTAAAACAATGAATAATCCCTCTAACAGAATATTTTTTTAAAATGTTTATTGTATCTAAAGTAGCATCTCGACTATGTATAACAACAGGCATATCTAACTCTTGAGCTATTTTTAATTGCTCTTCAAAAAGCCATTTCTGTTTTTCAATAAATTCTTTAGAATAGTAATAATCTAAACCGATCTCTCCTACTCCAACAACTTTAGAAAGTTTTAAGTTTTTCTTTAAGTCCTGTAAATCTTTATCTATAACTGATAAAGCTTCTGAAGGATGATACCCCATAGTAACATATAAAAAATCATATTTATCTTTTAAAGAAATTATTTCTAACATACTTTTCTTATCACAAGCAGATACAATCATTTTACTTACACCTGCTTCTTTATTTTCTTTAATTACTAAATCTATATCATCATAATCATCTTTACTTAAATGACAATGTGTATCTATCATTTCTCCACCTCTTTTACAACAATTATAGAACAAATAAAACAAGTTTGTTTTTACCTTGTCGTTGCCTCCAAGGATTCCTACTTCATTGATAAGGTATCCCTTATTCTCCATAGGCTTAAATTCCGATAGTTGCTACCGTACTCAATAATCTATTTATCCTTGTTCTTTTTCATTATATCAAACATTATTTAAACTAAGCTTTGTAAGTTATAGTGTAACTTTAATCCTTCAAATAATATGTTTAAACTTGCATTTATATCTCTATCATTATGTACTCCACAGCTTGGACAATCATACTCTCTTATGCTTAAATCTTTTAACTTACTATTCTTATATCCACAGTGACTA
>CASDWO010000063.1 GCA_949284575.1 uncultured bacterium | reverse complement strand
TTTTTCTAATTCTTTTAAATCTTTACATAAATTAAATGCTTTTTGTACTCCATTTTCTTTTTGATAATTTAGATAATAGTTATAGATAAAACGACTACATCCAAAAGTTTTATGTATTAATATTCTTTGTTCTTCTGTTGGGTATAACCTAAATTTATATGCTCTATATATTTTCATATGACGAACCTCCTTTTGTAACTCAAGTTTACTATATAAAATATATGTTCGTCAATACATATTTTCGTTTTTTAGATATAAATTTCCTATTATATAAAAAAGACTTTTTAATTTCATCATTGATTTTAATCATAATTTTACTTATTGTATTACTTTTTGTGGTAATAATTATATTAATATAAAACAAAAAGAAAGCACCTAACTAAACAGTTTATTTAATTAGGTGCAGAAACTTTTCTTACAAGAGAAGCACTCAACAACAAGACATTGAATGTTCTCTTTTTTATTTTATGCAAATATCTCTTGCAATATTAATATAACATAAATATTAGCTTGTTGTCAAAAGCACTTTACAAATGGATCGGATTAAAATCAACATCTAAATTAACTTTATTAATAGTAGCATAATACTCTACTAGTTTTTCTAAGACTTCATATATATTATCTTGATATTGATATTTTAATATTAATTGATAGTGATAGATATTTTGCTTTTTAAAAATAGATGCAGGACTTGGCCCTAATATTATAGTTTTATTTAAATATTTAAGACAGACCTTTTCGCATTTTTTCGCTTCAATTAAAGCTAATTTATTATCTTTGCTAGAAATATTTAAAGATACCAAGTAATAGTAAGGAGGATATTTCATTAATTTTCTTACTTTCATCTCTTCTTTATAAAAAGCTACATAATCATTCTCTTTTGCATACCTAATAGCATAGTTTTCTTCATTAAAGGTTTGAAAAATAACGGTTCCTTCTTTTTCACTTCTACCAGCTCTACCTGCTACTTGATTAAGAAGAGCAAAAGTTTTCTCACTACTTCTAAAGTCGGGTAACATAAGTGATGTATCAGCATTTATTACACCTACTAAAGTAACATTAGGAAAATCAAGACCTTTAGCAACCATTTGTGTACCAAGTAAAATATTAGCTTTTCCTCTTGCAAAAGTATCTACTATTTTTTTATGAGCATTCTTTCTACTAGTAGTATCAACATCCATTCTAAGAACTTTTGCTAAAGGAAAAAGTTTATTAAGTTCTTCTTCTATCTTTTCTGTTCCAACTCCCAAATCTTTTAAAGATTTCTCATGACATTTTGGACAAGTTACATCATACTTAGTAGCATAACCACAATAATGACATCTTAAAATGTTACTACTCTTATGATAAGTTAAAGTTATATCGCAGTTAGGACATTTAACTGTTTCTCCACAATTAGAACAAGTAACAAAAGAAGAATAACCACGTCTATTTAAAAGGAGAATTACCTGTTCACCTTGTTCTAATGTTTTATTAATTTTATCTATTAAAGGTATAGAAAAATGTCCTTTAGCTTTACCTACTTCTTTATTCATATCAATTAATTCAACTTTAGGTAAACTTTTTCCATTAACACGTTTTTCTAAACTAACTAGATTATAAATATTTTTTAAGCCTCTAGCATATTCTTCTAACATTGGAGTAGCACTTCCAAGCACTACTTTAGCATTGTTATCAAAAGCTCTTTTAAAAGCTACTTCTTTAGCATTATATCTAGGATTATTATCTTGTTTATAAGAATCACTATGACATTCATCGATAATAATAAGTCCCAAAGGAGAAATGGGAGCAAAAACAGCACTTCTAGCACCAATTACGATATCAACTTCTCCTTTTACAATTCTTCTATATTCATCATATTTCTCACCATCTAATAAAGCACTGTGTAATAAAGCTATATTATTTCCAAATCTTTCTTCAAAACGTTTAATTAACTGGGGAGTTAAAGATATTTCAGGGACTAAAACGATACTTTTTAACCCTTTCTTTAAGTATCTTGCAATTAATTCCATATAGACTTCTGTCTTACCACTACCTGTAACACCATAAAGTAGTGAAACAGTTTTATCAGTATTTAATATATTATTAACAGCATTTTCTTGTAAAGAAGTTAAAGTCCTTATCTTTTTTTCTCTTGTTTCATAATCAAGTCTATAAACTTCCTCTTCTTTAACTTTCAAGACTTCATTTTTAACTAAAGTATTAAGAATAGATATTGATATATCTTTTAACTCTTTCCTACTTAATTTTTTCTTGTCTTTAAATAAGGTTACGACTTCTTCTTGTTTAGCGGTTAACTTTTTATCATAATTATTTAAATAGTAGACTTTTCTATATTTTTTATTAACATTATTTTTAATACTAGCTTTATAACCTTTAGGAAGCATAACTTGATAACAACTAATTAGAGAAGCTAAAGTCGTCTTTTTTAGATATTTTCCAAGTTCTAATAATTCTTTTGTTAATATTACATCTTCGTCCAAGACTTTAGTTATTTCTTTTAAATTAGCAACATCACTATCTTTTTTAATTTCTAAAATAAAGCCAACTAAAGTTCTATTTCCAAAAGGTACTTCTACTCTTTTACCTATTGCAACAAAAGATTCTAAAGTTTTAGGTACTAAGTAATCGAAAACTCTATCAACACTTTTATTAGTAATTTCTACTAAAACTCCTACTATCAAGTTAACACCTCCTTAAACTAAAGTTCGTAATAAAGATGAAAGAAAAATTAGGATTTAACCTAATTTATTATGCTATTAAAGCCATATATACTAAGAAGCCAAAGAAGATTAAGCTGACGATTAAACCATTAATTTTCTCAAAGTTACTACTTTTATATTTAACACCTACACCGATCATCATTAAAGCGCCACCAATTAAACCACCAATATGAGCAGCATTATCAATACCTGGAACCATAAAACCTAATAAAAGATTCACAATAATTAATGGTATAATTTGACTTTTAATGACTGTTCCTAAATAGATTCGATAATGGTAACCAAAATATAGTAAAGCTCCTAATAAACCAAAAATCGCCCCACTAGCTCCAACACTCAAAGCATCTGGGGTAACAGCAACTGATAAAAGTGATCCACAGATGGCACTAAATAAATAAACTACTAAAAATCGCCATTTACCAATAAAACTTTCTAGTTGGATTCCTATAATCCATAAAGCATACATATTGAATAATAAATGGGCAATATTAGCATGGATAAATGCTGCTGTAAGTAGCCGGTAATATTCTCCCATCTTAACAAATGGTCCATAAGAACCAAAATAAGCCATTACTTCTTCAAAGTTACCCATGAAAGTAGGAAATAAAAAGACAATTAAATTGATAATAATTAAGGCATAAGTAACAACAGGCTTCTTAGGAGTAAACACATCTGCTACTTTCTCTTGATCTTTTTTATTATGATTATTGATATCATTAGTAACTTTAATAAATAATTCTATACCTTCTTCACTAAATTTTAGTTTACGAGATAAATCAGGAAAGATTGATTTTAATAATTTATTTTTCTTAACATCAGCATCTTCGTGTACTTCAACTGCTGTTATATTATCACTTTTAAATTCATCTAAATTAACTGCTCCACCAAGATCTAAAAAGATACTTAAAGTATTAAGTTTAAATGACAATGTTTTTTTCTTTATTTTTCTTAAAATTCTATTTGTTTTAAAAACATCAAATTTATATTGTTCATCATTATGAATATATCTAATAACAATTCTAATTACTTTATAATCTTCATCTAAATTTTCAAGCCATATCTCATCTTCTGCACCTTGTAATATTATTGGTGTATAACCTTTTTCAGTAATAAAATAATGAAGAAGTTTCATAGCTAATGTGTTTTTTTCATTCATATCTATAATATGTTCTTCCATAGATATCTCCTTTCGATATATATTTTAGCATATTTTATATTAGAAATAAACAATTTAAAAGAACAAATCATCATCTTACCAAAAATTGTCAAAGAATAAATTCGCATAAATCTAACATTGGTATTTTTTTATTGGTAATTCTTATCATATATTATTAATATCTTTTTCATAACTCCAAATACCAAGTTTTCCTTTTGTAAATATAGGTTTATTTAAAACTTCAATATCTTCTAAGACCCAAGCATATCTTCCAAGTCTATAATCTCCAACTAAGTACTCTAGTTTATCTTTTTTTATTTTATCTAAAAACTCCTCATCCATATAAATACAATCTACTAAGTTACATTTGCAAATGATATAACCATAGTTTAAATCATTATCTTTAACAAGACTCATTAACTCTTTATTATTCTTCCATTCTTTAGGTATCTTAGTAGAACTGGCATGAATATATAACTCTCCCCTATAATTAGTTTTAAAACTTCTTGTTTCTATTTTCTTTTTACCAAGTTTTATCAAAGTTGCATAAGGCTCTATTAGACTAAGTACTTTCAATTCATCATTATATTCAAAATATCTTTCCAAAAATTTTACAATACCATCATTATCATTAGTATCAGTAATATATTTACATACATTTTTTACTTCATCTAAAGCATTTCCCATCGCAACACTAATTCCACAATATTCAAGCATATCTATATCATTAAGTCCATCTCCAAAACATATTATATTACTTGAGTCTATTTTCTCTAATAATGCTATTTTCTTTATGGCACTTGCTTTGGTTATTATTTTATTACTGATTTCGATCCATTTTTTTCTATCAAAGGAATCTTGCATAATATTAAAATCTAAGTTTTTTGTTTTAGTTTTAAGTAAAGATATTACTTCATTAATATATGAATTATCTTTTAGGGAAATAGACATATGAATTGTATTGTTAGCAATTCTTTCTAAATCTTCTTCATCTTTAATAAAATAACAATTATCTCTTTCTTCATATGTATTTAAAGTATATTTATTATAAAATTCAGTATCTACTAAAGCTATCTCTTCCATTGTATTTTTATCATAGCATGAGCAAATAGCTTTAACATTTTCTTTAGAAATTTTTGTTTTAAAAATAATAGAGGACTTATCTACATCATAAATTAAGGCTCCGGCATCAGCGATAATATAATTAGCAAAAAAAGAATTATATGTTGGTTTTAAAATTGCATTTAAATTTCTTCCTGATGCTAAAACGATAATATAGCCTTTCTTTTTTAAGGCATTTAGATAATTTGCCGTTTCTATAGAACAACTTTTATCTAAGTGTAAAAGAGTTCCATCCATGTCCATTACAATCATTTTACTCATAAATTATCTTCTCCTTATTAGGTATCTATATATTTATATCATCACTTTCCAAACTCTTTAAATAATCTAAGAACTCACAAGGTGGTGTTTGCTCAAAATATAACTCTTTTCCTGTAATAGGATGAGTAAATCTAATACTCTTAGAATGTAACATTTGACCAAACTCTGTTGTCTTTTTATGATTACCATATAAAGGATCATTAGTAACTGGATGTTTAATGTAGTTTAAATGTACTCTTATTTGATGAGTTCTACCTGTTTTTAAAATACATTCTATTAAAGTGTTATTTTTAAATCTTTTTAAGACTTTAAAATCAGTTATTGCTTCTTTACTATTATGAGATGTAACAGCCATTTTTTGTCTATTAGCTTCATCTCTTCCTATTGGAGCATCAATAGTTCCTGTTTCATGCATAATAACTCCATCTACTATTGCAAGATAATGTCTTTCTATTTTTTTATTTTTA
Source organism: uncultured bacterium (assembly GCA_949284575.1). Classification (GTDB taxonomy): domain Bacteria; phylum Bacillota_I; class Bacilli_A; order RF39; family UBA660; genus Onthousia. Next base: position 10,480 of record CASDWO010000063.1, on the reverse strand, counting down.
ATCATATCACTAAGTAATTCCATAGTTTTAATATCTTTAGCAACTACCATTAAACCACTAGTATCTTTATCAAGACGATGAACAATTCCTGGTCTAAAGGTGCCATCATTATTTACTTTAGAGTGATATATAAGAGCATTAACTAAAGTATCTGTAACATGACCTGGAGCAGGATGAACAACTAAACCACTTTCTTTATTAATAATCATTAGGTATTCATCTTCATATATAATATCAAGAGGAATATTAGTAGGAACTAAATCATCTAAATCTATCTTTTCATCAATACTTACTTCAATAACATCTCCTAGTTTTACTTTATAACTAGCATTTTTTATTTCTTTATTTACTAATACCTTAGATTCACTTATAAGTTTAGAGACTCTACTTCTTGATAAATCACTATTATTTGCAATATAACTATCTAGTCTATTTCCTTCACTATTTACTTCTAACTTCATTTCTCTTACCTCTTTCTTTTAATATTTCTTTAATTATTACAATAAATATTCCAACTACTATTAAGATATCAGCGAAATTAAAAATAGGAAAATTATAAGAAAATATTTTAAATGATAAATAATCTATTATATAGCCATCTTTTAAGCGATCAATAAAATTACCTAAAAGACCACTTAAGACTAAAGAATAACCTATTGTCGTTACTTTATCATCAAGATTATTATTTAGTTCATGTAAAACAAAAAATAAACATATTAAACTTATTAGAACTAGAAAAAAGGTCTTACTAGCGAAAAGAGAAAAGGCTGCTCCATCATTTAATACATAAGTTAAAGAGAAAAAATCATCAATAATAACAACTTTCTCTAAATATCTACTAACAAGTAATTTTATTATTAGATCTATTAGTAATAAAATACTAACTAAAATTATAACTCTACTCTTCTTCATCATTTCTCCTTAAAAACATTACTTTACTAACTACTAATTGTAATTCATCATATCTTTTTTCAACGGTTCCTGTAAATAGACAAATATCTCCTTTTTGAATATGCATATTAGTTTTATAAACTCTTGGAAAGAAGATAAAATCAATTGATCCTGTTTCATCACTTGCTGTTATGAAAGCCATATCTTCATTTTTCTTTGTCTTAATCGCTTTTATTTTGTCTACCATAACAATAACACTTACTATTTTATTAAAGTATTTTCCTAACTCATTTATCCTAACAGTATTTTTGTATTGATCTTTATAAGCAGTTACAGGATGATTACTAATATAAAAACCATAACAATCAAGCTCTTGTTCTAATAAGACTTGATCTTTAAATTCGCTTGTTTTTATTATTTCTGGTTTTAAAACTAAATTCTCATCTAGATCTATAGTTAATTCTCCATAATTATATAAGCTATCTAAATTCATAATTAGAGTCTTTTTATTATAATTAAATGTTGAGAATACTCCTGCTATTATTAAAGTTTCTAATTGTTTTTTTGTAACTTTATTTCTAATTAAGCTTGCAAAAGCATTATAAATATCTGCAAACTCTTCTTCTTTTCTAGCTTCTAAAATATTATTAGAAACACTTACTCCTATTCCTTTAATTGTTGAAAAAGGAAAGATGATATTGTTATTATTAACAACAAATTTATCTGTACTTATATTAATATTTGGTTTTAAAACTTTTAAATCGTGGCCTCTAATTTCATTTAGATATTCTTTTAGTTTTGTGATGGAAGAAATAACATTAGTAAGTAAATTAGCATAAAACTCTAATTTATAATGAACTTTTAAGTAAGCCATTTTATATGCCACAAGAGAATAAGCGACAGCATGAGATTTATTAAAGCCATATCCTGCAAATTTTAAAATACTAGCGAAAATTTTTTTTGACGTGTTAAGATCATGTCCTAATTGAAGTGATTTTTCCAAGAATTTACTCTCTTCATTTTTTAATACATCTACTTTTTTCTTACTAATTGCTCTTCTTAAAATATCTGCTTCACCTAAAGAATAGCCTGCATATTTACTTGCAACTAACATAATCTGTTCTTGATAGATCATAATACCATAGGTATCTTTTAGAATAGATTCTAAAGAAGGATCAGGATAAATAATTTTTTCTTTTCCTTCTTTTCTTGCAATATAGGTATCAATATTTTCAGCAGGTCCTGGTCTAAATAAAGCTATCGCTGCTACTAAATCATTAAAAGTACTAGGTTTAAGCTTTCTTAAGAAGTTTCGCATTCCACTAGATTCAAATTGAAAAATGCCACTGGTATCTCCTTTTGTAAATAAATTATATACTAAAGAATCATCTAAAGGAATACTATTAAAATCTATTTTGATGTTTTTATTTTTTAAAATCATATCTATTACATTCATAATAATAGTAAGATTTCTAATACCAAGAAAATCCATTTTTAAAAGGCCAAGTTCTTCTAAATAATTCATAGAATATCCTGTTAAGTACAACTCATCACTTTTAGTAAGAGGAATAACTTCATCAAGATTTTTTTTGCACATGACAATACCTGCTGCATGAGTACCAATCTGCCTTGGAAATCCTTCAACTTTTGATGCTATTAAAAAGACTTTTTTAAGACTCTCATCACTTAATATATATTCTTTAAAACTGATATTTTCTTTAAAAAACTCTTCTAATTTTTTATGAGACATAGAAGGAAGAAAAGATGTTAGTTTATCTATTTTATATAATGGTATATTTAAAACTCTACCTATATCTCTTAAAACTTGTTTAGCTGCTAATGTAGAAAAAGTAACAATACCCGCTACTTTCTTTTCACCATATTTTTTAGTAACGTAATTAATAATATCTTCACGATAAATATCAGGAATATCTGTATCTATATCAGGCATAGTTTTTCGTTCAGGATTTAAGAAGCGTTCAAATAATAAATTATATTCTAAAGGATCGATTTCCGTAATTCCTAAAGAATACGCTACTAAACTTCCTGCTGCACTACCTCTACCAGGTCCAACTAAAATACCTTTCTTTTTAGCATATTTAATGAAATCATATACTACTAGAAAATAATTAGCAAAACCCATTTTATTAATAATTTCTATTTCAAACATTAATCTCTCATAATATTTTAAAGATACATTGCCATTAAGTCTTTTACTAAGTCCTACTTTAGCAAGTTCTAACAAATAAGTTTCTGCTTTTAAATTATTAGGACATTTATAAATAGGAAGTAATAATTCGTGAGATACTAGTTCTAAATTACAATTATCTACTATTTTTAAAGTATTTAAAAGACCAGTATTAGCAAATTCATTAACTACTTCTGTAACAAATAATTCTTTATTATAAATATCATATGAAATATTATCATTAATAGTTTTACCATCTCTAATTAAGTAAAGATATTTTAAGTATTCACTATCTTCTTTCTTTTTATAAAGACAAGGTTTTAAATAGACAATATTTTCAGTAAGCATAATTTCTTGCAGCTCTTCTTCTTTAGTAGAAAAACCTAAATACACATCTAAAAGCTTTTCTTTATAAAGGTTATAAAACTCTAAACTATTATAAGGAATAATTACATATAAATCTTCTTGATGAGATAGAAATAATTCTATAGTTAAACTTCCATCATTTTGAGCTGTACATAATTTTATTAAGTTAAGATAGCCTTTATAATTCTTAATATATAATAAGATCTTATAATTTTTATATGATAGCTCTAAACCAATGACTGGTTTAAGACCACAAGATGCACATTTTTTTATAAATTCCATGGTCCCATATAAATTATCATCGCAAATAACAGCTGAATTTCTCTTAGTTTCTTTATTAAACTCGATTATATCATCTAGTGTAAGTAAACTATTAAGTAAAGAGTAATTACTTTTAACATATAGTAAGTTAAACATATTAATCACTCTCCTTTACAACATTTTAACATATATCTCTCTTCATTTATAGCATACTAATGTACGAACAGTCAATATTTTTAGTGTAATTATTTGACTTTCTATTATAAATATGATAAAGTTAATAAGCAGAAATTAAAACAAAGGAGGAATATTTTATGGCAATAAAAGTTACTAATAAAAAACCTTTAACAGGAAATAGAAGATCCCATGCTTTAAATGCTACTAAAAGACAACAAAAACCAAACTTACAAGTAATTAGATTAGAAGATGGGACAAGAATAAGAATGAGTGCAAGAGAAATTAGAAATCTTCGTAAATTAGAAGCTAAACAAGTAAATTAATACTTGTTTTTATTTTTGATTTTTTGATAGAATTTTTGTTCGTAATGGTATTTTATTAAAAACAGATACTCATATCTGTTTACTTACCTCTTTTTTGCGATAACTTTTTGAACAGGCTTTCCATAAGTTGCATTTAACTTATCTTTTAAATAATCATCGCGATCATAATATTCATAAGTCTTTTTGGTGTTAATAGTTTCATATGTTGCACTAGCACTAACTAAGTGATTATTATCTTCTACTAATCTTGCTGTAACATATTTTCCACATCTAGCGGCTGCTAATATTTCTAGTTGATTAATGCAAGTCATTAATTTCTCCTTTCTCACTGCGTATGTAAATAATATCCTGTTTTAGTAAGAAAGTCAATCATTTTTCGCTATTTTTCTAGATAATCTGCTCCTTTATGTGGTTCTTCTCTTAAAAGATCATTAAAATCTTGTTGTCTTAAGGCTTCATAAATAACTATCGCTACACTATTAGATAGATTTAAAGCTCTAACATTAGCACTCATGGGTATTCTAAGACAATGGTCTAAATCATCTTGTAAAATTTCTTTAGGAATACCTGTAGATTCTCTTCCAAAGATAAAATATAAATCTTTATTATCTTTATTAGAATAGTCAAAACTAGTATGAGGTTTTCTTCCATATCTTGTTAAAAAGAAATAAACTCCTCTATTCTTTTCTTTAAAGTCCTCGTAGTTTTCATATACTTCATAATCTAACTTATCAATATAATTGACAGCACAACGTTTTAAATGAGCTTCATCTAAGGAAAAACCTAATGGTTTAATTAAATGTAATTTTGTATTAGTCGCTACACAAGTACGCATAATATTACCTGTATTTTGGGGAATTTCTGGAGCATATAAAACTATATGATTCATATTTTTTAAAACTCACTTTCTGTTATATTAGAATCAATAAAGTTTAAAGCCTCATCTCTTGTTAAAATTTTTCCATTTAATCCATCTGTTACATTAGTTATTTTTCCATCTGTAAATTTTATTAAACAAGGAACTCTTGAAATTGTAAAATCAGTACCATTATATTTATCTAATAACTCTCTTATAAAACTTTTTTTATCATCAATTCCTTCTAAATTTATATATGTAATATCCTGATAATTATTCTTTTGTAAAGGAGACTTCATACTCTCTTCAAACTCTCTACAGTTCTTATCACTAACAGAACAAATATATAAAATTGTTGATGGATTTTCCATTAAATAATGATCTACTTCATTAGGCTTAATTTCTGAAACAACATCTTGTAAAACAGGAATTTCATTTTGATATTTTTGATATGTACTATACCAACTAGCTAAATACAAAACTAATATGATTACAACTACATAAATACTAATTAAAATGACATAATTACGTTGTGGTATATTTTTTGTTTTTTTCATCTAATCACCCCTAACTTATTTTCATTGTAACATAAACTTGCTAATTTGAAAATAATAGATTTATAAATTTAGAAGATTTTTTTAGGCAGAAAAACTGTTTAATATTTTTAAGCTACATAAGCTATTTATAAAGGAGGAGAGGTCATGTACAAAAGACCAATATATCTAAATAACAATAGAAATGGTTTCATTCCTTTAATAATCGGTGGTGTTATAGGATATGGACTAGGAAGCAATAATAGGCCTAATTTTTATCCAATGTATCCTATTCCAGTTTACCAAGTATATCCACCATATTATTTTTATAGAAGATAAGGCTTTTAAACTTATCTTTTTTGTTTAGATTCTATAAGTAAATTTTCATCTAAGGCTTCATTATAATAAATGTTTACAGCTGCTATTAAATTATCTATAGTAGCATTATCTTCTATATTTATATCTAATAATTTAAAGCCATCAAAGAAAGAAAGTATTTCATTATTAGAAAGTTTATTATTTAAATGTAATACTCTACTAGTTACAAGTCCATCATCGCTAGTAAATAAATAACTGCTAAGTAAAACTCCAAAAAAATATCTAAAAGCATAATTAGGAGAAAATTTATTTTTTATATTTATATTCTTATTATCTATATTTCTTAGTTTGTTTAATGCTACATTAATATTTTTATAGTATATATCTATATTTATATCTTTTAAGAAATAATCTTTATAACTATTTAAAAAATCATAATCTTGTTCTTTTATTGCTCCTAGTTTTTCTTCAACATTTAAAATTAAAGTTTCATAGAACAAATCTTGTTGTCCATCAAAGAAATCTAAATATCTCTTTAATTTAGCTTTCAAAATATCAGTCTTAGAATATCCTTTAGTCTCTAAAAAATCTAAATACTTATTTTCCATATAAATAGAAATAAATTCTGAAAATAAGTCACTTAAATTTGAGTTTGAAATATTTAAATAATGAAAAAATTCATGTACTATACATTTTCCATCTAAAATATTTCCTTCAAAACCGACATTATAATATTTATTATTTTTTATGAAGCCTGCTTGATATAGTGGCATATCACTTTTATCATTAATAACATTTTCATAACCAAAAGAACCATTTCTAAAGCTTTCATCAAACAAATCTTTATAATTTCTTCCCAAAGTATTAAGAAACTCTCTTACTAAGCTAATTGACGTTAAACCATCTATTTTTTCATCATATGTAAGTTTAATAATATTTGTTTTTAATTTTTTATATGGATTTATTAAATTTTTTTTAGCATCAAAAAGTATTAATAAAATAGGATATAAATTCATTATATAAAATGTTTTTTCATATTCTTTACAATATTTTTCTAATCTTTCACTTAATTCTTTATACTCTATCATAAAATTCCACCTATATAGAAAAAAGCCCTATGGACTATTTAATATTAGTAATTTCTACTTCATAACTTCCATTAGGACTTTCTACTGTAATAATATCACCTATTTTATGATTAAGTAAAGCTTTAGCGATAGGACTTTCATTAGAGATTCTTCCTTCAAAAGGATCAGCTTCTTGACTACCTACTATTTGGTATTCATCAGTATCATCTTCATCATCTACATATTTAATAGAAACTGTACTACCAAGTCCTACTACATCTTTTGGAATATCTTTAATAATTTCTACATTTTCAAGCATTTTCTCAATAGTTTTAATTCTACCTTCAATTTGTGCTTGTTCATTTTTAGCAGCATCATAGTCTGCATTTTCTGATAGATCTCCTAAACTACGAGCTTCTTTAATAGCTTGAATATTAGCAGGCCTTTTTTCATTTATTAATTCACTTAATTCATTTTTTAAATCATTAAGTCCTTCTTCTGTTAAATAAATTGTTTTTTTGTTTCCCATTGTAATCACCTCAAAATAATATAACTGGCTAGATACCTCTAACCATAATACGAGTAAAATTTTAGCACAATTTAAAGAAAATAGCAAGTATTATTTTCATAAATTTGTCTTTAGTATAATATGCATTACATTTTAAAATGATACTAAGAATTAACAATTTATTTTATTTACAATAATAAATACTCATACCATTAACGATATGAGTATTTATTTGTTATTAGTTTTTATTATTGGTAGAAGTATTTTTAAATGTTTCACTTAATACTGTTCCTGCAGTAACTAGATTTTGTAATTCACTAGGAACAATTATTTTTGTAGATTGTCCGTTAGCAACATTAACCATTGCATCATAACTTTTTAGTTTTAAAACAGCTTGATCTGCTTTAGCTTCTTTTAATAATTTAATTCCTTCTGCTTCTGCACTCTTTATTTTAATAATAGCTTCTGCTTCTCCTTCAGCTTTCTTAATAGCAGCTTCTTTAGAGGCTTCTGCTCTTAAGACTGTACTTTCTTTTTCACCTTCAGCGATTAAAACAGCAGCTTTCTTTTCACCTTCTGCTTGTAATATCTTCTCGCGTCTTTCACGTTCTGCACGCATTTGTTTTTCCATGGCATCTTGAATATCACGAGGCGGTATGATGTTTTTAACTTCTACTCTATTCACTTTAATACCCCAAGGATCTGTCGCTTCATCTAGAATTGATCTCATCTTAGAATTAATAATGTCTCTTGAAGTTAGGGTTTGATCAAGTTCAAGTTCACCAATAATATTTCTAAGAGTAGTTGCTGTTAAATTCTCAATAGCATTAATAGGATTTTCAACTCCATAAGTATAAAGCTTAGGATCAGTTATTTGAAAATAGACAACTGTATCTATTTGCATTGTAACATTATCTTTAGTAATAACTGGTTGAGGGGCAAAATCTTTAACTATTTCTTTTAAAGATACAGTTGATGCTACTCTATCAATAAATGGTATGACATAATGAGGCCCTGTACCTAGAGTCTTATAATAACTACCAAGTCGTTCAATTACTTTCGCTTGAGATTGCGGAATAACTTTTACTCCTAAAACGATAATAACAATAATTACTATTAATATAACCCAAAACATATTAATCACTCTCCTTTATTTCTTCTACTTTAAGTTTTACGCCATTAATAGATAATACTTTTACTTTCTTATTTTCAGTTACTTCATTATCACTATATGCACTCCACTTTTTTCCTAAAACCTTTACTTCACCAATTCCATCTTTTTCTATTTTTTCAGTTACTATACCTTTTTTACCTATAACCATATCTAAATTAGTAGGCACTTCTTCTCTTTTCTTCATCTTCTTAACAAATGGTTTTGTTAAAAGTAATATAAGAATAGAACTAATTGTAAAAACAGCTAAATGAAGCATTAAATTATCAGTAGCAAGAGATACAAAAGTTGTAATTAAAGCCCCAACAGCAAACCAAATTGATACTAAGTTCACGGTAGCAATTTCAATTAAAGATAATAATATAAATAAAATTAACCAAAATAAAGTCATAATACTCCTCCTTCTTTAACTATACTATATTTTTCTTTAAAATACTACAAATTTAGTTAAATTTATTCTTTTGTAGTTTCATGACAAAATATGACAACTAAAATATTTTTTACGATTATTTACAATAGATTTACACAAAACTTTTCTTTTGAGATTGAAAAGAAATGTCAACTATATTACAATTAAAGTGTAAAGAAAAGGGGAATGTGTATGCTTAAAAAGTTTAAAATACTTTTAGTTATTATTTCGTTAGCGGTTACCCTGAGCCTGATGAGTACTACTTTTTCACGATATGTTTCAAAAGCGACAGGGAATCTTGATATTGCTTTTTCAAAGTGGCAGATTTTAGTTAATGAAGTTGATATAACAAACAGTACATCGTCGTCGATTGATTTAACGCCTGTTCTTTTTGAAAATGAAAATATTGCTGCTAATACAGTGGCCCCTGGAACTAAAGGTTATGTTGATATAGATATTGATCCTACTAATGTAGATGTATCTTTTGATTATTCGATTAATTTAGAAGTAAAAAATGAAGATGTTGAAGATTTAATGATTACCAAATATGCAATTTTAGATTCTAATTATATAGAAGGAGATCAAATTGAAACCATTCCCCTTCAGGATAATAGTATTAATGAATCTTTAATTTATGATAAAAGCATTGATAATTTTAAATTTGAACCCTTTACAGTTAGAATTTATTTTGAATGGTACGAAGGGGAGAATGAACTGATGGATGATAAAGCTGATAGTGATATAGGTAATAAAGCAGCTAATGAAGATACACCTTTAGAAATAACAGCAACTATAAACTTTGAACAAAGTACTTTAACAAATGAAGAATCGCTATGATTCTTTTTTTATGGTAGAATATTAAATGGAGGGATATATGAAATTTAATGATGAAGAATATAATATGAACATAAGAAATAAAATAAATTTTATTTCGCCCTTGTCGTTGCCTTCAAGGATTCCTACTTCATTGATAAGGTATCCCTTATTCTCCATAGGCTTAAATTCCGATAGTCGCTACCGTACTAATTTATTTTGTTATTTAATTGTTGTTTTATCTAAAACATTATCTATACTAAACTAACTAATTTATAGTGTAACTTTAATCCTTCAAATAATATGTTTAAACTTGCATTTATATCTCTATCATTATGTACTCCACATTCTGGACAATCATACTCTCTTATGCTTAAATCTTTTAACTTACTATTCTTATATCCACAGTGACTACAAACTTGACTACTTGGATAATAGGTATCTATTTTATAATAAAATTTTCCTTTTATTTTACTCTTCCACTCTATTAGAGAACATAACTTACTAATACTTGCATCTAATAGACTTTTATTAAATGCTTTTCTCTTTTCTTTAAACATATCTTTTACTAATAGATTCTCTGTTACTATAATATCATG
>CASDWO010000062.1 GCA_949284575.1 uncultured bacterium | reverse complement strand
ATTGCCTAATTTAGGTAATTTTATAAATCTAGTTAATAGATCTAATTCTATATTACTATACTCATTTCCTTTATAAGTACTTCTTATACAACTAGTTCTATAAGATTGTCTATTAAACTTACTCTTAAAATTTGGATATCCGTTTCTTTTTGCAAAGAAGTTATTAAAACCATCTTCTAAATCAAATATAGAGCATCTTAAGGCGCATGAATCTACTTCTTTAAGATATTCGTGATTGTTTTCTAATTCTTTTAAATCTTTACATAAATCAAATGATTTTTGTACGCCATTTCCTTTTTGATAATTTAAATAATAGTTATAAACAAATCTACTGCATCCAAAAGTCTTATGTATTAATATTCTTTGTTCTTCTGTTGGATATAACCTAAATTTATATGCTCTATATATTCTCATAATACGAACCCTCTTTCTTGTAACTTAAGTGTACTATATAAAATATACGTTCGTCAATACATAAATTCGATTTTTATATAAAAAACGCACTTTCCTTATAGATAAAAAAATTCATATAATTAGCATAGAGATTTTGGTATACTAATTTTGAGTATACTAATATTGACAGTCATTATTAGAAATGATTATGGTTATTACATAAGAACTCTGTTCTATCCAAAGCTTTACGACTAGTTCACAAAAGATCACATAAGAAGAATGGAGTTTTTTTCTATTCTTTTTATTTTATCAATATTCTCTAAATTTTTACTCTTTTTATGATTAAAATAAACCTTGCCATTAGGACTCCATAAATTATACTTATCACATCAATTCTTATTATTAAAAAAAATATTATTCTCTACTATGCTAAACATTATATAAAACATTAACTGTATAAGTTTCACTTATTATTTCCAAATATTACTCTTAATTCTTAGTTCTAACACCCACTCATAATTTCTTTTATTTTCTTCTTTTACTTATGTTATAATATATCCAAAAGAGGTGATACTTTTGCAAAAGAATAGAATTTTAATCGTTGATGATGAAGATAATATTAGAGAAGTTATTAAAGAATATGCCCTTATGGAAGGATATGAAATCAAAGAAGCTGAAAGTGGTATTAAAGCCTTAGAATTATTAAAAGAAGAAAAATTTGATTTGATGGTTTTAGATATTATGATGCCTTTAATGGATGGTTTTACTCTTCTTAATAGTATTCCTAAAGAAAAAAGAATACCCACAATTATTCTTTCTGCTCGTGATGATGAAATTGATAAATTAGAAGGATTTAATAAAGGAATTGACGATTATTTATGTAAACCCTTCTCTCCCCGTGAATTAATGGCAAGAATAAAAGCTATTATCAAAAGAACTAAAGGTAATGTTGATAGCTATTACTATGATAAATTAGTAGTTAATTTCTTAGAACATACTGTTAAAATAGATGATAAAGAGATTAATGTTACTCCTAAAGAATTTCTAATATTAAAATATTTTATCAATAATAGAAGAATCGCTATTTCAAGAGAACAACTTTTAAATAAAATTTGGGGCTATGATTTTTATGGAGATGATCGAACAGTCGATACTCATATAAAAATGCTTAGAAATAATTTAGGAAAATATAGAGACTTAATTATTACAGTTAGAGGTATAGGTTATAAGTTTGATGATGAAAAATAAATTAGCTACAAAAATATTTACTTATCTTTTAATATTTTCTTTATTTATTCTTATCTTTCTTTTCTTCTTTCAAGTTATTTTTATAGATACTTTTTATGAATGGACAAAGACTAGAACAATAAAAAAACTATCAGAAGATATTTTAATTACACAAAACGATACTTCTTTATATGATAAATTTGATAAGATCTCTTATCAAGAAAATGTCTGTATTGAACTTAGTAATAATAATGGAGATAATCTATATTCTAGTCATGGTAATAATTGTAGATTTAGAAGTAAAACTATTAAAAGAAATTTTATAAAAAGCAACAAGAAGACTAATACTTTTAATTTAGTTAATAATTTTACTAAAGAAAAAAGTATAATGAATGCTAAAAAATTAAGTAACAATCTCTATATTTTCATCTCTACTTCCCTAATTCCATTAGATTCAACTATTAGTATTATTGAAAAACAGCTAATCGTTGTAAGTGCTGTTGTCTTGCTTCTTAGTATCATAGTAGCTTATTTTATTTCTAAAAGATTATCAGATCCTATTATTAAAATATCTAAAGCTGCTGATCTAATTGCTAAAGGAAAATTAAAGACTAATTTTGAAACAACTAGTGATATAAAAGAACTTATTGATTTAACTAACTCTTTAAATGATATGAAAAATGAACTTGAGAAAACAGAAGAACTAAAAAAAGATTTAATGGCTAATGTTTCTCATGATCTAAAGACTCCTCTTACTATGATAAAAGCTTATGCTGAATTAATTTTAGATATCAATATTAATGATAAAGAGAAGTGTATTAATAATTTAAATATAATTATTGAAGAAGTAAATCGTCTTAATAATTTAGTTAATGATATTCTTGTTTTAACAAAAGTTGAATCTAATTTAGATAAGTTAGAAAAAACTGAATTTGATTTAATTAAATTAATAGAAAAAATTGTAAAACAGCATAATATTTACGTTATTAAAGATGGTTATAATATTTGTTTTAATCATGATAATATAGATAAACTTATAATAGAAGCAGATAAAAAGAAAATTGAACAAGTAATTTATAATTTACTAAATAATGCTTTAAATTATACAGGTGATGATAAAAAAGTTATTATAAAAATAGAAGATGATGATAAAGATTATACTATTATGGTTATAGATAGTGGTAAAGGTATTGATAAAAAAGAAATAGATCATATTTTTGATCGCTATTATCGAAGTAAGAAAAACCATAAAAGATATGTTTATGGTACTGGTTTAGGTCTTTCTATCGTTAAAAACATTTTACTTACTCATAATTATGATTACGGAGTTACTTCTATTAAGAATAAAGGAACAACTTTTTATTTCAAAATAAAGAAAGATGCTTAGTCTTTCTTTTTTGAGTCTGTAAATAAAATTGTGTAAATAGAAACTTCTCCATGATAAAATAGAAGAAATGGAGAGGTTTTTGTATGAAAGAAAAAAATAATAATGGAAAAGAAATATTAAAATTAATACAGGAAAACTATGATATTAATTCAGCCCAGGATTTATCAAGTGCCTTAAAGGATATGTTTAAGGGGGCCTTACAAGAAATGATGAATGCAGAATTTGATTCATCTATGGGATATTCTAAATATGATAAAACAAAGGAAAAAACAAATTATAGAAATGGTACTACTAAGAAAAAATTAAAGAGCGAATTTGGAGAGTTTGACTTTGAAACACCAAGAGATAGGAAAGGAGAATTTGAGCCTAAAATAGTTCCTAAGAATGTAAGGGATGTATCAGGCATAGAGGATAAGATAATATCACTATATGGAAGAGGATTAACAACAAGAGAAATAAATGAACAAATACATGATTTATATGGGATAGAAGTATCAGCAACAATGGTAAGTAATATAACAGATCAAGTACTACCTTTAATAAAAGAATGGCAAGAAAGGCCTTTAAATGATGTATATCCGATAGTATTTATAGATGCAGTACACTTTAGTGTAAGAGAAGATAATCGAGTAGTAAAAAAGGCAGCATATATAGTTTTAGGTATAGATAAAGAAGGTTATAAAGATGTATTAGGAATATGGATAGGAGAAAATGAATCTTCTAAGTTTTGGTTAGGAGTATTAAATGAAATAAAACAGCGAGGAGTTAAAGATATTCTAATAATGTGTAGCGATAATTTAACAGGAATAAAAGAAGCAATTAATACAGCATTTCCTAATACTATTCAGCAAAGATGTATAGTACATATGATAAGAAATTCAGTTAAATTTGTTTCTTATAAAGACTTAAAAGAATTT